>JADGDW010000083.1:0-8338 GCA_016744725.1 Candidatus Albibeggiatoa sp. nov. BB20
ATTTGTAAGATTCATAAACTACTGACTACAGTGGCTGCTAGATGGTAATTTTTTGCTAATGGTTATGGGGACAATGCAATGAAAATATATTTCTCACAAAAAGCCTTAGATAAAATGACTAAATTATTTTTTATCCAAATCAACATCATTGTTTTAAACAAATAATTCCTAATATTTATAAAAAGTTGACTCATATTAGTAAATTGATAATAAAACAAACCTTGTATTTATGTTAGAAATTATAGAAACTGTTCGCTTATTGGAGCTTTAGTGATTTAAAGCTTCAGACCCTCATTATTAAATCCAAATCACATGACAAAAACTAAAGTCTCGGAGTGTATATGATAAGACCCCTAGCTCCATACGCTGCACACCAAGAAACATCTTATGGACGGTTACGAGACGAACCACCACCTTCTGGCTATCGCAGCGAATACCAACGTGACCGTGACCGTATCGTACATGCAACGGCTTTTCGGCGTTTAGAATATAAAACCCAAGTTTTTGTGAATCACGAAGGGGATTTATTCCGTACACGCTTGACTCACTCATTAGAAGTTGCACAAATCAGCCGCACAGTTGCCAGAGCCTTACAATTGAATGAGGATTTAACTGAAGCTATTGCTTTAGCTCATGATTTGGGACATACGCCCTTTGGCCATGCGGGTCAAGATGCGTTGAATGAATGTATGCAAAATTATGGCGGTTTTGAGCACAATTTACAGTCATTGCGGATTGTAGATGAATTAGAAGAAAAATATCCAGAGTTTCGTGGCCTAAACCTTACATTTGAAACCCGCGAAGGTATTATTAAACACTGTACTCCTAAACAAGCCAAAACCTTGGGACAAGTTGCCGCACGCTTTTTAAGTGACCCTAAACATCAAGCCAGTTTAGAAGCACAAATCACCCATTTATGCGATGAAGTGGCTTATAACAATCATGATATTGATGATGGATTACGCGCTCGTTTAATCACTATTCGTCAGTTACGTGAGTTTGAATTATTTGAACAGCATTACACCAGCGTCATGCGTAGTTATAATAATTTACTGCAACGTCAAGTGGTTAATGAAACTATTCGTCGGATGATAAATGAGCAAGTCTTAAATGTGATTGAAACCAGTCATGCCCAAATTGATGCGTTACAACCTAAAAATATTGATGCGGTACGGATGGCTGAAGAGCCTATGGTGACGTTTAGTGCCCACATGTACAATATGCACATGGATTTAAAACAATTTTTATTTTCACACTTATATCATCATTTCCGTGTTGACCGTATGAACTTTAAGGCCAAACGAGTCGTTAAAGAATTATTTGAAGCCTTTATGAGCGAACCGCGTTTATTACCGTTAGAAGCTCAAGTTGAGGTGAATCGATTGCAAGCGCAATTTGGCATTGAAGTGGGTAAAGCCCGAGCTGTGGCAGATTATATTGCGGCGATGACTGACCGATTTGCTATCGCTGAACATGAACGTTTATTTGACCCCAGCACTTTGCCTTAGCATCTGATGTCATTGCCACTTTGTGAAATAACATTCAAGCGATCAAGACTGTCAGCTCTTAATAAAACTGGCAGTCCTAAAGTAATTCAAATACATAGCTTAAGCATTTTTATCAACGGGGAATTGCACACAGAAATGACTACCTTCACCCAATTCACTTGTTACACTAATATCCCCTCCTAACATCTCAGCAAATTCTTTAGTCAAAGTTAAACCTAAACCAATACCACCATATTCACGGGTTGAAGAACTATCTGCTTGGTGGAATGCTTTAAAAAGATTGGCCTGCTGGGCATCATTCATACCAATACCATTATCTTGAATTTGAATGTATAAATGATTTTGATTTTTATATATTTGCGTGTGTAATTTGATCTCAATATGACCTGAATGAGTGAATTTCGCAGCATTATTCAGTAAATTCAGCATAATTTGCCGTAATTTCACAACATCAGTATAAATGGCTTTAAGGTAAGTATTATATTTTACATCTAATGTATTATTATTTTGCTGGACTAAAGGCTGTACCGTCATCATCACATCGGTAATCAACTGTTTCAAATTGATTTGTTCAATATTCAGAGACATTTTACCACTTTCAATTTTTGCAATATCCAGTACATCATCAATCAAGCCTAATAATTGCTGACCTGCGGTGAGTACATTATGAGAATATTCTGTAAATTCCTCATACCCACCATCCGAGGTATCCTCATATAAAATTTCACTATAACCAATAATGGCATTTAATGGCGTACGCAATTCATGACTAATATTGGCTAAGAATTGGTTTTTGGCACGATTGGCTTGCTCAGCTGCTTCTTTGGCATGTTTTAATGTGGTCTCAGCTTGTTTTTGCTTGGTAATATCACGGAAAACCACCACACCCCCTAAAATTTCGCCATATCGTCTAGGGTCTACTTGTTCAATCAATGGAGTTGAAATGTATTCAATCGGTAATAATCTGCCACTTGGTGTAAGAATATATTCATCATTTGCTCGATGCGCTATGCCTTGGCGTACCGCGTTACAAACAGGACAAGAGGCTTTATTATAAAAACTACGATTTGACTTAGCGTGACTGGTTGCAGTCAAATAATGCTTACCAATCAAAAATTTGGCTGGTGTCTCTAAAATTTGAGCGGCTGCAGGATTAATAAAAGTGATAAAGCCTTCTGAACTTAAGCCACAAATGCCATCACCAACCGACTCTAAAATAAGCTGATGTTGACGACTCATTTTTTCTAAATCGTCATGGGCTGATTTCAACTCTGTAATCTGTTTTTGAATTTCTTGCTCCATCGGAATGAATACAATTTTGGTAAGCGTAAAAGATAGAATCAGGCCTAAGAAAATCACAATAATAGAAAAAATAATTAACAACTGTCGATTAAGACCACTGATAATAAATTCAATGGGCATCAAGTTATGCGTCACAATCAGGGAAATTTCATTGTTGGGAGGGAAGGGAATTTTTTTATTGACGATAAAGCTATTCTTAGCAACCGTATCAGATCGATGACTAAAGAATTTAAAGCCATTTTTACTGGTTGCACTCATTTCTATGATGTGCGGACGCTTTTTTACCCAATTTTGCAAGAATTTATTAACATTAGCAAAATCTTTAGTCAGAAAGGATTCTTGTACAAAACCAGCAATTAAATCTAATTCTAAGGCCGCATGATGGGCTTCATTGTCCAACAGTAAATTACGCTGGTGCGAAACAATAAAGCTGCCCGCAACAATAAAAAAAGCCAGTAAAATCAAACCTGAGAACAGAAGTAAGCGAACATAACGCTTGGGAATACGTTTCATTTTGTTCTCACCCTTTATTTCAGTCGGTTACAGTTTCAATAATATTACGCAGGGTGTCATAATCACTATCTTGCACAGGCACAAATCCTGTCATATCTTTATTGATAGCAGTTAATACTTTTGCTGCATCCGCATGTTTATCTAAATTCAGTAAGGCCATTTGGATTTTATTAAATAATGCGTCGGATAAATTATCACTCGCCAACAAAATATGGGTTGAAATTGCAGGAGAGGCTGTCAGTTCACGAAGTTGATATTGTTCTTTATATTCGTTAAACACTTCTTGTGCCATTGCGCCCACATCACAACTGCCCAATAACACACTTAAAACCACATCTTCATGGGTGGCTAAATTGTCGTAATTAAATAAATCAGCTAATCCCACGCCCATCTGTTGTAGCATATAACGTGGCACTAAAGTGCTTAAAGTCGAATTTTTATTACCAAACGCAAAACTTTTGTCTGCTAACTCGTAGAGTGATTGAATTGAACTTTGTGCTGACACGAAAATAATAGAGCGGAAATAAGGTTTATTTTGCATTTCATAGCAGGCAAATAGGCGTTTTTTACCGTATTGTTTAACCATTTTGAGATACGGCAGGCCACCGACAAAAGCAATATCTAGCTTATTTATACCTGCTAGGTCAACATGTTGTTTGTAATCCTTAGTAGCCGATAATTTAACAGGAATGGCCAATATTTGACTCAGATAATCTACCAATGGCGTATATTTTTTTATCAATTCGGTTGCTGTAATATAAGGCAATATTCCAAACTTGAGTTCTTCAGCCGCAGCACTCGTTCTAGCGATAAGCACTAACAATAAAACAGCAAAAAGATCAGCTCTTTGCATATCCCCTCCCCATTTTTAAATACTGAATTAAGTATAAAACATTTTATTCAAACAGCTAAACTCGAAAAAATATTAAAATCAATGCAAGAATCTTGCGCTCAATCTACATTGTTCTAGCTAGGTGATACAGTTATATTTAAAATAATTTCAAAGCTTTAGCATCTATGCTGGGTAGAACAACGTAAAATCCACCGAATAAGGTATTTAAGAAACAGGTAAAACCGATTCCATTACTTCATAGATTTCTTAAAACTATCTGAACCCTTGTTAGAGTTTTATTAAACTTATTTTCAAGCAAATGGGCTTACTCCCAGAGCGAAAATTTTAGAGTTCAATCACTAAGCCTGTTGTTTATTAATACCTGTTATTTAAAGAAAAGACCGTATATAACATGTTATCAGAGGGCATTTTTATCCGTTTTAGCTACAAACAAAAGGTGCTTGAATGTAGCTAGAACTGGGTTTATTTACTGACAGCCAAAAGCCATTGCAGCATCGACTTGACGCATTTTTACTTCGCCTGTTTCATCTAAGTACACCATACGGCCATCATAAGTAATATGACTACTGCTGGTAACAGGTGCAACACAATTAGGGGCGGCTGTGAGTTCAGGAGTTTGCCCAACACGGACAGTCCATGCTTTAGTATTCTGATTATTGGTTAAAATAATATAATTATCGATATGCCATGTTGCATTGACGGGTTCATCAATCGGAATCACAACAGGATCAGTAATGATGTTGAGATTATTAGAATATAAAAACTCAACACTGACTTCGCCACAATCCAAACTAAAAATATGTGCTAGTAAAGCCCCATCTGGTGAAGGAATCACCGTATGATAGACTTGTGGTAATGGCTTGGTATCTGTATCTGTGCGTTGAATATCAGCACAAGGTTGGTGCTCATTATCAGGCGTTTCAATAATCAGGATTTCATGGCCTTTGTCATCAATGCGGTCAAAACGTCTTGCTCCAGTTGGCACCAACGATTCCATAACAAAATAACCTGCTTGCTTCATATAGTATAAGTTGCCATTTTGATGTTCACGCACTTCGGTAATCGCACGACGTTCACTCCCATCAATATTTTGCACATAAAGCTGATGTTTAAAATTCGTCTTCTCAACCCCTTTCTCATCATATTGCAACTCAATCACCGCCACTTCTGCTGCATCATCTGCCCATACAACTTGATTATTTTTTTGCATGGGTATCCAAGTTTCTTCCACTTTATTGGTTGCACAGCCGCCAACTAAGCTTATCAAAAATAAAATGCTAATGAGTTTTCTCATGTAAACCTCAAGTGAATTTTCGATTTTAGATTCGCAATTTTCGATTTAAACGACACGCTTTCTATACGCAGAACGAATAAATAGTCTTGCGGAATCAAAATAAAAAACGCTGCCATCTAGGAATGTAAAACTTATTTTGCTCGTGCAGAACCCATTTCACACTCATGAATATATTAGATATCAACCCATTACCTACAACATCATGAACGAGATGGAGAAAATTTAATTTTCCCTTCAGTCCCGTTTACCAACTTTTGAATATTTGATTGATGTCGCCAAAAGATGAGTGCGGTAATGATGACATTAGCTACAATGTAATGTTCTATCCCAGAAAACCAATACATATAAATAGGGGTCATTGCAGCAGTAATCAAAGCCGCCAAAGAGGAGTAACGGAAGCTAAAGGCCATAGCCAACCATGTTAATAATGCGCCTACACCAACCATCCAATGCAATGCCAATAATACGCCCAATGCGGTTGCCACTCCTTTCCCACCTTTAAAATTAAAGAATACGGGATATAAATGACCTAGAAAAACGGCTAAGGCACTCAACGCGACAAAGAGGCTGTGATCTGTTAAGAATTTCGCCAATAAAACCGCGACAACCCCTTTTAACATATCCAGTATTAAGGTGATGATGGCTGCTTTTTTACCACCATGTCGTAATACATTGGTTGCACCGGGGTTACCCGAACCTAAAGTTCTTGGATCGGCATAGCCCATAAGCTTGCACACCACGACTGCGGATGAAAATGAACCTAATAAATAGGCAATAACAACGAGACTAATATCAATTAACATAAGCAGTCCTAGAACAAAGGTTCTCCCAGTGTCAAAGCATGTTCCTTAGAATTTTGTTTAGGTTTATAAATCGCATACCGTTTGGGCACGTTTTCTTTATAAAAATATTCAAATTTTGCATTAGGGGTTTGACTGGTAGCCAGAAAGCCCGTTGCAGGGTCAATTTTAGCCGATACAATCCCTCTTGGCATCGCCAAAGAGCGAACTTTATAAGATCGTAACGCTTGGCGCATGTAGTCAATCCACATCGGCAGCGCAGCACGAGAACCTGTTTCTTTTTTACCCAATGAACGCGGACGATCAAAACCGATCCAAGCTGTGGTCACAATATTGGCATTAAACCCAGAAAACCACGCATCACGTTGGTCATTGGTTGTGCCCGTTTTACCTGCTAAATCACTACGCTTCAATTTCATCGCCCTAACCGCAGTACCGCGTTTAATCACATCTTTCATCATAGAAGTTAATGTCCACGCATTGCGCTCATCGAGTATTCGTGGTGCATGGCTAAATTGTGGTTGCTCTAAATCAGCCCCTGATTGAATCGTATAGGCAGGACAACTTTTGCAAACTTCCATTGCATCGGTTTTAAATAATAAATGTCCCGTCATATTTTCAATTTTACTCACCAAATAAGGCTTAACCAAATAGCCCCCATTAGCAAATGCGGCATAACCTCGCGCCAACTCTAAAGGAGTCACATCACCTGTGCCTAGGGAAATGGTTAGATTCTTAGGAATTCGATCACGTTCAAAACCAAATTTCACCACATGTTCAATTGCAGGACTAACTCCAATATTATTTAATAATCGAATTGAGACCAAATTCCGCGAATAAGTCAAAGCAGTGCGCAAATTAGTAGGGCCATAATTTCGATGTGAAAAGTTCTTGGGTTTCCATAATTTATTACCTGCACGGAACACCACAGGTGCATCATTAATCATACTCGCTGGAGTAAAACCATGTTCCAATGCTGCTGAATAGATAAATGGCTTAAAGTTAGAACCTGGTTGACGATAAGCTTGGGTGACACGATTAAATTTACTCTGATAAAAATCAAAGCCACCTGCCAACGCTATAATCGCTCCCGTATTGGGATTTAAACTGACTAAAGCGCCTTCGACTTGGGGCATTTCAGATAATCGCCACACAGCCACTTTTTCATTTGCCTTATTTTTCACTGTACCCATTTTACGCGCCATAATCACATCGCCACGTTTCACAATTGCTGATGCGGTTTTAGGTAAGCCACCACGCCGATTGTCATGCACATAACGTCTTGCCCAACGCAAATTTTTCCAGCCGATAGTGAATTCACCAATTGTTTTATTATAAGCAACGACAGATTGTTTATTAACCTTCATTACTATACTTGAGAGCAAATCACCATAACTCGGATATTTTGTTAACGTTTCTTGAGCTATTTTAGTCGCTGCTTCTGCTTCTTCAGGCAACTCTACATGACCCGATACTCCGCGATAACCATGTCGTTCGTCATAGTTTAATAAATTGCGGCGTAATGCACGTTGAGCTGAATTTTGTAATGAAGAATGTACGGTTGTATACACTCTAAAACCCTTGGTGTAAGCCGCTTCACCATATAATTTCTCCATATATTGCCGCGCCATTTCAGCAACATGTGGTGCATTTAATTCAGTTTCAGTTTTATATAATTTAGCCGTATTAGGTTGTATCACCGATTCTTCATACTCAGCTTGTTTAATATAACCTAGCTCATTCATACGTTTTAAAATGTAGTTACGCCGTTCCATTGCACGCGGCGGATTGGCAATTGGATTTGAAGAGGATGGGAATTTAGGAATACCCGCCAACATCGCATATTCTGCAATAGCCAAATCTTTCAATGGACGAGAATAATAAGCATAAGAAGCTGCTTGAATCCCATACGCACGCTGTCCAAAGTAGATTTTATTAAAATAAAGCTCTAAAATTTCATTTTTGGTTAAAGTTTGTTCAATACGCAAAGCTAACAAAATCTCTTTGAATTTACGTTCAAAACTACGTTCAGGGGTTAAAAACAAGTTTTTTGCGACCTGCATTGTAA
>JADGDW010000083.1:8348-19748 GCA_016744725.1 Candidatus Albibeggiatoa sp. nov. BB20
TGTCGAATCTCACCACGGGTTTTAACCAAGTGTACGGCAGCACGGATTAAACTTTTAAAATTAACGCCACTATGCTCAAAGAAATGATTATCTTCAGTTGCCAACATCGCATTAATCATCAACGGTGGAATTTTGTGTATTTCAATAGGAATACGACGTTGCGTACCAAATTCAGCCATATATTTTCCATCATGACTATATACGCGCAATGGAATTTGAAAATCAATCGCTTTAATATGTTCAGTAGAAGGAAGTTGAGGCAAAAAATAGCCTACAATAACTGCTGCACCTGTGGCTGCAAATAAGCCTAACAGTAAGGTCATGAGCAATGTCATGCGCAGCATGGTATAAAAATAATATCTAATCATAAGAGAGTTCAACTGATTGTTTAGTCATATTTTATCTGTTCAAGTTTGATGACACAATGAAGACTTAACCCATAAGTATAACAACCCACAATAAATAGTCCATAGCAGAAATTTTCTATATAATCTACTTAAACTCTTTAATCAGCCACTTAAATTGAAAAGCTTATGATTCGTCAATTCGAAAACTTAACCCCTAATATTGCAGATACTGCTTATGTTGATCCGCAAGCCGTTGTCATCGGTGATGTGAGCATGGGGGAATATACCTCCATTTTTCCAATGGCCGTCGCACGCGGTGATATTCACCATATTGAAATTGGCGCGAGAACCAATGTACAAGATGGTTCAGTTTTACATGTCACTCATGATAGTGCTTATTGTCCTGGAGGATTGCCATTGATTATTGGCGAAGATGTTACTGTAGGTCATCAAGTCACACTTCATGCTTGTACTATCAACCATCATTGCTTAATCGGTATGGGTTCTGTGGTTTTGGATGGTGCGGTTTTAGAACCTTATACTTTATTGGGTGCAGGAAGTCTCGTTTCACCACATAAAACTTTAGAAGGTGGTTTTTTATGGAGAGGCAGTCCAGCAAAGAAAATTCGTCCACTAACAGAAAAAGAAATGCAGTATTTTGAGTACTCAGCACAAAACTACGTAAAATTGGCTCAACGTTATTTGAGTTAGCTAAAAACTATGAACCCGTCATAAAAATCTATGATTGAGACAGAATTATAAGGTTTTTGCTAATATTGCACTTATATTGTAAAGAAAAGCATTTATACTAATGTACATTAGGACGCGGGTAAGCTGGCCAATTAATTTCAACAAATCGCTTTAGTTGAATGTAGCATCAAAGCTTGGTTTATTTTTCATAAAAAATAAGCTTACATCAATATAGTATGTGTCTTATTGCAAAACCAATTGATATATTAAGCCTTTTTGTTAACCCCAATGAGCTGGTGAGTAGTTATGCCTCTTCCAAGATTAGACATAGAAGACACAATCAGGGGAGACAATTCATTGACAAGGAACTTAGATGATGTTCAGGCCATGCAACAGAAAATTGTGGAGCTTGAAGAACAAGTTAGTCAATTAGCAGTAGAAAAGAATGATTTAGAAATCTCCCTTGAAATGATTACAGCTCATGCAGATACTGTTGAAGCTGAATTATTAGATGCTCGGAATAATTTAGAAGACCAAGTTATACATCGTACTCAACAACTTGCTGAAAAAAATATATTGCTTGAAACTGAGATGCAAGAACGTACTCGCATTCAAATTTTGCAGCGCAATAATCTTATCTTCCTGCAAGCTTTACTCAATAGTATTCCTAACCCCATTTTCTATAAAGACTTAAATGGTCGCTACTTAGGCTGTAACCATGCCTATGAACAATATTTGGGTGTGGAAAAAGAACAGTTAATTGAGCATACTCCAAGTGAATTTTTGCCTACTAATATCGCACAGCAAGAAATGGAAATTGATGCAGAAATATTCCGTCACTTGAAAGCCAAAGTTTATGAGGTCTCTCTACCCTTTGCTGATGGCAATATTCATCAGGTTATTTGCCATAAAACTGTATTTCATAATGCTGATGATAGTCTCGCAGGCATGGTGGGCATTATGGTGGATATTAGTGAACGCAAACATGCAGAGGCTCAGTTAAAAGTCAGTGAAAAACGCTTTAGACAACTATTTGAGCATGCACCGATCGGGATTATATTGGTAGACAGTCAAGGTCATTTTGTACAAACCAATACCATGTTTCAAAATATTTGTGGTTATTCTGCTCAAGAAATTAAACAGTTAACCTATCAAAATATTAGCTGTGAAAAAGAATATGAACATACTAAGCAACAACTATTTGAGTTACAAACAGGGGTATTGCAATCTATTAGCGATGAAAAGCGTTTAGTCCATAAAAAAGGGCATTCCATTTGGTGTAATATTGCAGCAGTGCCAGTTCAAGATGAGCAAGGGAATTTTCAGTATGTCATTGCCAGTATCGAAGATATTACCGCCCGTCGTCAAGCTGAAGAAGCATTGCGTAAGAGTGAAGAGCGTTTTGAGTTAGCAATGAAAGGGGCAAATGATGGCTTGTGGGATTGGTTGATTGATGAAGGCCAATTATTTTTAACCACCCGCTGGAAAGAAATGCTGGGTTATAAAAATGATCAGTTAGAGAACACGATTAAACAATGGTATGCCTTGATACATCCTCATGATAAAGATGAAATGTTGGCTAATATTCAAGCCTATTTAGGCAAATCACAGCCCTCGTATGAGCATACTTACCGAATGCAGCATAAGAATGGTAGTTATCTGTGGATTTTAGATCGCGGGATTGCGGTTTGGGACGAGAAAACAGGTCAACCATATCGCATGGTCGGCACACACATGGATTTAACTGAACAGAAAGAGGCTGAAAAAGCCTTAATTGAGGCCAAAAACACGGCTGAAGTTGCAAATCGTTCTAAAACCCGTTTTATGGCCAATATGAGTCATGAGTTACGCACCCCATTGAATGCAATTATTGGCTATAGTGAAATGTTGCAAGAGGATTTAGAAGAAGAAGGCTTGGATAGTTTATTGCCAGATTTGGGCTATATTCAAAAAGCAGGCGAGAATTTACTAGGCATCATTGGAGATATTTTAGACATTTCTAGAATTGAGTCTGGTTATATGCAAGTGACTTACGAACATTTTGAACTTGCGCCTGTGGTTACTCATATTTTAGACGCGATACACATTGTCATTTCCGAAAAAGGTAATTTCCTGCACACTCAAATCCAATCTAGTCTAGGTAAGATGCATTCTTGCAAAATTGGCTTAAAACAATGTTTAATAAATTTGTTGACTAATGCTGATAAATTTACTGAGCACGGCAATATTTGGTTTAGTGTATCTAAAATTTTAATTAACTCTGATGCTTGGATTCAGTTTGAGATTCGAGACACAGGGATTGGGATTAAAGCGGAACAAATCGACGATTTATTTAAACCATTTACCCAAGAAGATGATTCCAGTACGCGCAAATATGGCGGCACAGGCTTAGGCCTCAGCATTACCCAGTTTTATTCAAATAAGATGGGCGGCACTATTAATGTGGAAAGCGAAGTAGGTCATGGTTCTACTTTTATACTCCGCATTCCTGTCGTTGTACCTGAATATTTAGAAGATGAAAATTTATCTATTTAAGCATGATTTCGGCTCACTAAAACAGTTTTTTAGCAAATACCCAGGTAATAGGGATGTCTGATATTTTCCAATTAAGCTGAATACCGATGCTGGCTAAAAGTTGCAAATGACACTGGTTGCCCAATTCATCTTTTTGATAAATATCAAGTTGGTTTAGCTTATTCATGTCAATTTTGAATTGTTTACCAAATATTTCATGACAGGCATTCCAATTTTGTTGCCAATGGTTTTGTAATATATTAGCAAGTTGAGTTGAAGCTTGTTTACTCCAAAATGATTGGTTTAATTCTTCTACGTATTGTGGAGATTTTTGGTCTTTCCCAGCATACGGATACGGATAAATGGAAATACTTTTAGATAATTGTTGTTTTCTCTGATTCCATAATGTTTTTAACAATTCAGTATCAGATTTACTCATTTTCCACACTGAACCTATATCAAAAAAGAATCCCATTGAAAAATATAAAGCCTTTGGATGGCTAAGAAATTGTAGATTAAAGCGACTTGATACACCATTATTACCTGCATATTTGTGTTCAGAATAACCTCGTATCGCATTATTATTTTTAAGCGCAAAATGATTTAAAAAGTTGTTGTGCTGATTAGCTAATTGAAGGTTTAATTTCCAGTGTGCATTCGCATTCCATTTTTTATCCCGTTGATAATGTAATATTTTAGCCTGCTTAGAAGCTTTGATGGCCACTTCAAAACGGGAATCAATTTGCTCAGAATATGAATCCTCCTCATAAGCCTTCAACCAATGTTGCCCAATAGCATAGCTGTACTGCTGCTTGCATCCTCCCAACATACTAGGAAACATGTTAAACAATTTTTGTTTGACTTTAGTTTTCAAGCCTTGCTTTTTAACTTGAATGCTTAAGCTCATTGCCTCTTTACTACGAATGCCCCAGGCCGTATTTTTCTGTTTTTCATAAATAGGCTGATTTAAACTAAGTTTATGTTGGTTGTTTTGTGATTTAACATCTAAATCATGTTCTTCATATTTTTCCTGAGCAATAAATGATTCTAAACGAGTATTTTTTCGATTCAACAACAAGTCCCGATACCATTTTTTTACGTTATTTACCAATATGTTATAGCTATAATCTCCCCGACAAAGCTGATTATAGTGCTCAACCATGCTTTGTTTTTGAGATGATTTAAATTGACCTTCTGTTAAATGGATATAAAGTATTTTTTCTGATGCTTTTTGTCCCGTTTGTAGGCGTGCGTCAAATTTTCCAATAATGCCCTGATTGAGTAATTTTTGTAGGACTTGATGTAATTTTTGAGTTCTGAATATTGAGCCTGTAGACAGATGAGATTTAATAAAATTAGGATAGAATGGCAATTGTTCCTCATCCTCTTTTTTAAGAAATTGAATCTCTGCAAGTTGTTCTTCTGTAATATGAAATTCAACTATACCATCGTTAATATTTTGGTTTGGTATTCGTACCGTATTATGGGTACTGTAAATCTGACCTTTGTCATATCCTTCAAATGCACTATTGTAATATTCATCATAAAGAGCTTGAATTTCATCTTGAATAGCAAGCAATTCTTGACGTGATAATTTCTTAGGCAAATTTTGTTTTTTGATGATTTTAGTAATTTCTTGAAGAAAATGGGTTTTTCCTATAGTTATAATTTTTTTAACCTCAAATGGAGCTTCTATAGGTTGAAGGTATAGATTATTTTTAGGGGTGTTTTGTTGTTGCTTGTTTGCTGTGGATTTTTGCTTTGGAAAAGGAATTGGCGTGTTAATAATAAAAGGATGTGATATAAGAAATTCTTGTTCAAGAATCAGTAGTTTATTTTGTTCTTGTTTTGAACATGGTCTAAATGATGTGGATTTATGGCTTTCAAAGGCTAGAGGTTGTGTAATAATTTTTTGTGCAAAGCCTACATCTAATTGTTCAATTCTTTCTGTACCATCAATACCTAGTTTAGACGAGGCATCAATTTTACTATTGTCAGATTTTATTAACACATTGGTTTTTATGAAAATATCCCCACCCTTTCCTTTATAAGCATTGGCTATAATATTACTTTCATTGCTTAATATAATGGCCTTGATTGCTTGGTTATCTTCAGCAGGTTTAATATAAATATTTCCCCCAGAATATTGCTCGTGGCTTTTTGAAGTGCTTGCGGTAATTTGGCTATTATCAGATAGTTCAAGTTGTTGTTTCAGCTTTATCTGTATATTGCCACCACCAGTTATATCTGAAGCAGCATTAATACGACTCTTATTCTGTACTTTAATATCATCAAAAATTAAATCAATATTGCCTGCTTTTTTTCTATTACTGCTTTTGACCGTAATTCGGCTGTCATTATCTATAGAGAGATATTTTCCTGTAATATTAATATTACCACTTATGCCTGTTTCTTCAATTTGGCTAGATTGCAACTCTGCATTGCAAGATTTTACTGAAAGTTTTTTATTGGCACTGCAATAACTACTGGCAATAATCGCAGAACCTTGTTTAATCAAAAGTTGATTTTGTACATTCAAATTAATATTGCCCCCATCCCCATCATGTATGGTGGCACTAATAATTCGGCTTGGACAAACTTCGCCTTTTAATACAATATTATCTGCATTAATTGAAATATCACCACCTTTAGCTTGATTACGCGAGGAAATATCAATATATGCCCCTTCGGATAACGTTAAGTTTTTGATATGAATACAAATATTACTGGCTTTTTTAGCATTATGTTTCACGAAACCTAAAATACTGGCTTGTGGCTTTGACGAATTTGTATTTTCCAGCGTTGTATTATTTATCTTTGAGCTGCGACATTTTTTGTGAATCCATGCTAAATTCTTATCTGTATTGAAAATATCCATATTTGTAGCATTGATAAACAAATTTCCTCCTTGACCATATCCTCTATTTTGTAACCTAACCACAGAATCTTGTAATTTTAAAAAGTGTGTTTTAAGCTGTAATCGACCAAGATTGCCTTTAGCCCCTTCTATTGCAAACATATTTATTTGGGAATAGTCTTCTAATTCGATACTGCTTTCTGTATGAATATTGACTGAGCCTCCGTCACCACTAGAACCACTATCAATAATGGCTTGTATAGCTGCCCGATTTTTCATAATAAGCTGTTTAGCCTCAAGATTAATATTTCCACCTTTACCTCGAGCATAAACATTGGTTGCAATCGTGCTAAACATTTGATCGAAATAAAAATTAGTGTTATCTTTTATTTTTTCTTTATACTTATATTTTTCAAAAGTATAGGAATCTAAAATAATCTGATTTCCCGCTTTAATACGAATATTGCCGCCTTTTCCTGTGGAATCATCCATCGCATCGGTTGTAATACGGCCAGCCTTTTTAAGTTCAAGATTATTATTAACTTCAATATCAATACCTTTCCCATCTAAAGAACACTTGGTATCAGAAAATATCCAGCCATTATCTAGTATGAGATTATGAGCACGTAAAAAAGCAAAGCCGCCTCCCTCCCCTGTCAAATCAATATCCGCATTCTTACCTGCTGCACTTGGGAAGTCACAAGGATTCTCTTTAATCTTTAATTTATCATGCAGGCGATAGACTTTTCTCTTTATTTCAATATCTGCTAATTTATCAAAAAAAGCCTTATAGTCTGTATTTTCTATAATATTTACATAGCCTTTACTTTGAGCTGCAATCATATAAATATTGCCATCAGGTAAAATAAAAGAACTATCTAAAGACTGAATTTCACCGCCCAACAATGAAAGGCTCTTATTAGCTTCAAATTTCAGAATACTCTCTTTTATTTCAATAGGTTTAGGGACTTCATTGAATTTAAATTGATGAGTTTGAATTGAAAAATCATCAGCCGTAGAAAAATATAAATTATGTGGAATATCAAATTGTGGCTTAAATTTGTCGAGAATAATGCCATTAGAATTTAATAGATAAATATCTGCATTGCCAATATTCCATTTTTCTAACTTATCCCATTCACCGTGAAGAAGACTAGGGTGTTGTCCTGTAACTTTAATTATTATTTTAGTCAGCGATTGCTTGTTAGAAATGTTGGAAAAGGGATTTGAAGAAAGATTAAACTGGCTAAGCTCGCATAGAAAAATACCTTTTTTGAGTAACTCATCATTATTTACATTCGTTTTACAGCTTTCAGAGCTTGCAATAATAGGTTCATTTAATTTAGCATAACCTGTAGCAGGTAATAGAAAAAAGGTTAGTAAAATGAAATTAATCAGTTTTGCGTGCATCATGATTGCCCTCGCTGCATTCTCTTCTATAATTCAAGCACAAAATAGTTGTTCACCGCCAATTGAAATTACTCAAAATCAAGCTGTTGAATCTGAAGAAGCTCTTGAACAGTATTATAGAGATAGAGAACGCGGTTTGCTATACGGGCACGAAGAATCATTAAAAAAGGCGGTTCAATATTTTCGTGAAAAATTCAATAAGGAAAAAGAATTTCAATCACTTAACGCACTTGCAGATTATTATATTTTTACTAAACAAGTGAGGGATTCAAGAATAGCTCTTCTGAAAAGCAGAACATTAGCAGAGGAAGAAAATAATCCAGAATGGCAAGCAATAGTCTTAATGTTATGGGCTAATTTAGAATTAAGTGTAGAAACATCTGATCGATTATCTAATCCAATAGATATTTATCAGCAAGCACTAACAAGAAGCAAACAGGTAAACAACGTATTACTCGAAGCCCAAATAGAAAATAATATACTACAAGCTAAATTTATAACGAATGCAAACAATAATTTAAAAACATCAAAGCCAGATTTTGAATCTGTATGGAACACTATACAGCGATTACAAGATAGTAAAACGGATACAGCAAAACAAGCGGTTAAATTTGGTTTTTTGGCAATCAATCACCGTGACTCAGAGATACAATTTTTAGGAGAGAAGGCTTTAAAATTTGCTAAAGATGTGCTCAAAGATAAGCCTGAAGATGAGTCTTATGCCTATGCCCATGGATATTTAGGTGTGCTGTATTTAAAACAACACAAACTTAATAAAGCTAAAACATTGTTAAACGAGGCCATATTCTTTACTCGTCAACAAAATAAATCAATCACTTTACTTTACTATTGGTATTGGCAATTAGCTAAACTCCATATTGAACAAGGAGATACTGAGCAAGCCAAACATTTTTACAATATCGCGATTAAATATTTAAAACCTGTTAGACGCGCTATGTTTAATATCTTTCCAAGTTATCAGTTAAAGATGCTACCTAAAGATGATGATTTATTTAAGGAATATGCTGATTTACTACTAAAGCAAGCAGAAAAACAGACAGATAGAGAAGAACAACAAAAGCTGTTACTTGCTGCACTGAATGCAATAGAGCAATTAAAATCTACTAAACTGCAAAATTATTTTGAAGATGAATGCGTTGCTGATTTAAGTAATGAGATAAATGCCAAAACACTGCCAACAATATTATCTACAGATAGCATTGCATTTTATCCCATTATCTTTGAAGACCGCATCGTTTTACTATTAGCTGGTATTAGCAAGCAAGATGGTAAATCAATTTATTTAAGCCAAACTATTGTTTCAAAGCAGCAAATACAAGATGAATTAGGAAAGCTCGCAAAAAGACCTGGTTTTGACATAAGAAGTGTTGATATGCTTTTAGAGAAGTTTGGTAAAATGCTTAAAGAAAAGCCAAACTCGACTCATGGTCAAATTTGGTTTTTTAGTAAATATTTACCTGTCAGTAAAGCTCTATATCAACTATTAATTGAGCCTATTTTTAATAAAATTAGTGGTATTTCCATACTGGTTATTGTGCCGAATGAAAAGCTTTCTACTATCCCATTTGCGGCCTTATATGGAAGGGGAGAAGGAGAATTAATAAGAACTCATGCAATTGTGTCTGCCATTAACCTTGGGCTAATTGAACCCAGCAAACTATTAATAAACAACAAATTTTTATTTGGTGGCCTGTCGGAGAAGCAAGGGAATTATATGCCATTAGGGTATGTTAAACTATTACATAATGCATTAAAAAACAAACAGTTCTACGGAATGGGTAAACGCAGCTTCCTAAATCAAAACTTTATTCAAGATAATCTTAGAAATACTTTGTCTGCTCAAAAATATGGCATTATTCACATTGCAACTCATGCTGAATTTGGTTCTACATTATCCAGCCGTTTCTTAGTTGCATATCAAGATAATATCTTGATGGATAAATTTGAAGCAATGATGAGAAATAAAATAGATAAGAAACCAATAAACTTACTAGTATTAAGTGCGTGTAATACTGCAACTAGTGATGAGAATGCCATGTTGGGTCTTGCGGGTGTTGCAATTAAAGCCAGAGCCAGTAGTGTATTGGGCAGCTTGTGGGAGGTTCAAGCTAAAGAGACCGCAGAGTTAATGGAGAATTTTTATGATAATTTACTAGATAATAAAACTATAAATTCTAAAGCAGTTGCATGGCAACAAACACAAGTCAAATATTTGAACAATAATACAGGGCTTCAAAAAAATCCATATTATTGGGCTGGGTTTATTTTGATTGGTAGCTGGTAAATTAATCTACAGGCTGAAATCATGCCATTCTAGTTCTAATTATGTTAGGTGCATGGTTTCTCACTTAGAATAAGTCTAAGGGTTTTCTTACATATCCTATAGAACCCATTTGACATCTATAAATAATCATTTAAAAACCATTTTTAATACTATTAATGAATTCTGCGTAATTTAAAGTACATCTAAAATTCAATATCTTATAAAATATCGCTTTTTTGTGATTTAGCATGCTTTAAACTCAAAATTAGTATTGCAAAAAATAGCGAAAGATTTCAAATGGGGTCCTATAGACCCCATTTGAAATTTTGACCTAAAAGTTAGGAGTTAGCGATCCTTTTGAGAAGAAGTCGAATAAAGCAAAGCTTGAGTTTTTGATTAGCATGAAAGAGATTATGCTCAAAGTTCTTCACAAGAGATTTGCAGCGTTTCAATCGACAACCCAATGCTCTTTAACAGGAACAAAACCAGCTTTCCCTTGAGCGGCTTTTTCCTTTTTAGAGGGTTTAGGAGAAAGCTCAAACTGGATTTTGGTCATGATTTCTGGATAGACAGCTTCTAGCTTTTTAGTAATCGAGTCAGGGTGATAGCCATTATCTAATAAAATGGTGACTTTGGGTAAGTCTAAAGGGTTTCTCCTTAAAGTAATCAATATTGAGAGTCAGCATTTCAACCAAACCTGCATTATCTGAAATATTCGCTTTAGTACAGTGCGTAAAAAATGGAAAACCTAGACTATCCACTGCAAGATGCCGTTTAATACCCTTGGTTGATTTGTAAAAGCAATAACCTTTTGTTTCTATGCCCACATTGCATGTATTTTTCACCGCTTGTAAATCTATCATTATCAAGCTTGTCCATTTTAGGTTTTTTTTACCTTTGGCAAATTCTCTGACAATATTGGTTCTATTAACAAACACTCTTTATCTGTTAAGCTACTTGTATACGACATCTTCTCTTTCTCTCTAAATTTTCTTCTCAGTTTACCATCTGTTTACCATCTTAATAATAAATTTCAAATGGGCTCTATACTGAACTACGTCTAAAAATGAACTTTAGCTTGTGACGACGCACCCTCATTCACAAAAAATATCAAGACGCAAGTACGTGGAACGAGAAAAAAAGCTCGAATTGTAACAGCATGAAGTATAAAAATTAACCTTTGCATAGCTTAATTCTAAATGTTTAAAGCTGTAAGAACTCAGAACAAAAACACATCAAGATAGCAATTGACTATAGTTGGTGAGTAAAGTCAGGACTAGGAAGTTAATTTAATTGAA
>JADGDW010000084.1 GCA_016744725.1 Candidatus Albibeggiatoa sp. nov. BB20
GTGTGATATTATTCAAATATTTTAAGGTTTGAGGCATACCTATTCCACCCTACATTTTCAAGCTTTTTTAAATTTTACGTAACTTGAGTTAATAAAATAATGAATCTTTATAGTAAATTTGGTGCATAATTTTATTATCAAGAAACCGATTTTAAATTATAACATATTGAAATACATTTGAAAGATTGGTATTGTATACCGTAATTTTTCATAACCTATACGATGTAGCCATGCTTGTAGATTCCCATTGTCATTTAGATTTAGATAAACATACCCCAACAGAAACCTTATTGAAAAATGCTAAAGAAATGGGGGTCAATCATTGTTTATGCGTTTCTGTCGATTTAGAAAGTTTTCCAGCGATACTGAATCATGCTCAAACTCATGACAATGTATTTGCCTCCGTCGGTGTACATCCGAATACAACCGAAGGTGTAGACCCCACTATTGAGCAATTAATTGAACTGGCGGCTGATCCAAATGTGATTGCGATTGGTGAAACCGGTTTAGATTATTTTCGTAGTGAAGGTGATTTAACTTGGCAACATGATCGATTTAAAGTGCATATTGCAGCGGCAAAACAAACATCAAAACCATTGATTATTCACACCCGAGATTCTTCACAAGATACTTTGAAAGTACTGCAAGCAGAAAATGCAAGCGATGTGGGTGGTGTGATGCATTGTTTTGTTGAGGATTGGGATACTGCTAGTCAAGCGATGGATTTGAATTTTTATATTTCATTTTCAGGAATTGTGACTTTTAAGAGTGCCAAAAGTTTGCAAGAAGTGGCAAAGAAAATACCATTAGATAGAATGCTAGTTGAAACGGACTCACCTTATTTAGCACCTGTGCCGCATCGTGGCAAAATCAATCAACCTGCCTACACACGTCACGTCGCCCAGTTTATTGCTGATTTACGTGGTGAATCATTGGAAACGATTGCAGCACATACAACACAGAATTTTTTCCGTTTATTTCATTTATAGTCGTTTTATTTTAAAGTGATTGATATTTAAAGTATAAAAAGACTTTCAGTCCTAAACATACAAACCAAAATTGACTATAGAACCGTAAAAAACATTTATTGGATCATAAGGCAGGAGCAAAAAACTCTTGCCATACACAGCTATTCAAATCAAAAACATTTAACAAATTAAATATATGATTTATATTATAATTTCTTTTGAACCCATTTCAAACTATCATAATTACCATCAGCAGATAAATTATAATGCTCAATTATTTTCTGAGTAACTAGAACATAATCTTCATACCATAATGGTACGTAAGGTAAATCATCGAAAATTTGCTGCTGAATTTGATGATACAATTTAACCTGTTGTTTTAAATCTATTGTACGTTTAGCTTCATCAATCCATTGATCTAATTCAAGGTTAATATAGCGGCCACGATTTGCCCCACTGGGTGGTACAGAGTCACTGTGAAACACATATTCAAAAATATCAGGCATTTTTACTTCAACCCACATTAAGCTGTACATTTGAAAATTGCCCGCTTTAATATCGCCGTAAAACGTACCCCAGTCATACGTTTGTAAATCCATCTCAATCCCAACTTGTTTCAGTTGATGTTGCATCACCGTAGCTAAACGAATTCGCACAGGATTGGTCGAGGTTTTATAACTCAGTTTTAAGGGTTTATCCGCATAACCTGCTTGTGCAAGGAGCTGTTTAGCCTTTTCAGGATCATAAGGATAAAGTGGTAACTCTGGATGGCCAGCCCAATGGCTTGGTGGCAAAATACTGCTGGCGGGTCGCGCCGCATCGCCTAACACATAATGAATAATATCTTCACGATTTAAAGCATACGCAATCGCTTGCCGAATCAAAGGATTACTGATTGTTTCATCTTGCAAATTAAACCCAAGATAAGCGAAATTACTGCCTTTTTGTTTTTGCACTAATACTTCATTACGCTTTTCAAGCCATCGAATCAACTCAGGCGATAAATCACCTTGTAAAATATCCAGCTCACCACGCAATAATTTAAGCACTCTAACCACAGGGTCTTTCACTTCAATAAACTCCACCATCTGTTTATCTTTTAAACGCTGTAATTTCAAACGACCATGATCTTGCCAATCCATGAATTGAAATACACCACTGCCAATAGGACGAGTATTAAATGGATGGTTTTGCGCAATCAATTTAGCAGGCAAAATCCCAATACTCAAACGACCAATAAATAAATTATCAGGTTGTGACAAAATAAAATCGAGGGTTTTATCATCAATCACATCAATTTCTTCAATGGTTTTGAAGGCTTCTCGATGCGGTGATGCATTGGTTGGATCTAAAATAAATTCATAGGTGGCTTTAACATCATAGGCATTTAAAGTTTGTTTATTATGGAATTCACAACCCGGTGGACGTAAGGTAAAGCGATAGTGTGTGGGTAATAATTGTTCCCAAGTCGCAAGGTCTGCAATTGGCTGGCGGTTTGAGTCAAAATCAATTAATGCTCGGTAAATCAATCGGTTTACACGCGCTGATGCGGCATCCGTTGCAAAACGTGGGTCGAGCGTCACGGGCGCACTTTCTAAACCAAAACGGATAATGTTATCTTTTTCTGGTTGTGGCAGTGTGCAAGCAGTTAATAAAAATAGAAAAAATAAGGGGTATTTGTACATATCACCGTAAAAGGAATGCTTTAGTATCTTTGTCGCATTCAGTAATAGTTAATTTTGGTTTGTGTGTGAGGACTGGCTGTCCTGTATCACTTTAAAGTAAAACGACTATAGCAAGTTATGTTGCAAGTCTATTCTACCATTGCCACTATTTCATTTTTAATAAATAAGAGGTTTTTATAAATCGCTTTTAAATCTTCTATTTTGGTTGAATCAAAGTTTTGTGAGATAAAATATTGATATTTGTGCAAGGCTAATTTTTCTAAAATAACAAAGTGCCAATTTCCACCCGTAATATAAGCACCTTTTATCAATTTCCAATCATTTAATTCAACCGCGCTAATTAATTCTGCTAATAATTGTGGTCTTGGGTTGCCATATTCTTCACTTCGTTTGAATTCCTGAATAAAAAAATACGGCTTTTTACTTTCAAGTAGACCTTCTGATATTACGAAGTCCACCGTGCCGTTTAAAATAAATTGATCGGTTGCATAACGCATTGGCAGTTCATAAAAACCACGTATTTCTTTGTCTCTTAAAAGGAAATTGATTTTATTCAGTAATGGAGTGATGTAGTAAATTTTCAAATCTTCTTCATTATAACGCTCAATTAAAGATTCATTGTCTATAATCAAATTATTTAAAAACGTTTCTATTACACTATCTATTTCAATTGGGCTATTAAACCATTCATCAAAAACCTGTCTATCTATTTTTTGTTCAATATCAAATAATAGCTTTAACTCAGCATCTCGAATTTTACTGTATTGATAAACAGGAACTGACGTTTTTTCTTCACCTTTGAAAAGTGCAACTTGTCTTTTTAATTCTGCAATTTCCTGCAACAGTTTTAATTCAATTTCTCTAGCCATCTGAACTCCGTATCAAACCAAAAGTAGAACTTGAGAACAAGCTTAATGGAGTGCGGAGCTTCTTCTGCATGAGCAAAACAAGTTTTACACTCCTTCAAATATTTAAATTAATTTTTACCCATTGGGAAGCCCAAGGATTCACGTCTATTGTAATAAGCTTGTGCGACAGCCCGTGCTAAAGTCCGAACCCGCAAAATAAACCGCTGCCGTTCTGTCACCGAAATCGCATGACGCGCATCTAATAAGTTAAAAGTGTGCGATGCTTTCAAAACCATTTCATACGCAGGCAAAGGCAAATCCACTTCGATCAAACGCTGACTTTCTGTTTCATATAAATCAAAATTTCTAAACAAATCATCAACAGGTGCGTGTTCAAAATTATAAGCCGACATTTCCACCTCGTTTTGATGGAATACATCGCCATAAGTAATTGTGCCTAATTTGCCATCAGTCCACACCAAATCATAGACACTTTCAACCCCTTGCAAATACATTGCAATCCGTTCTAAACCGTAAGTAATTTCGCCCGTAACAGGTCTACATTCAATCCCGCCAACTTGTTGGAAATAAGTAAATTGTGTGACTTCCATGCCATTTAGCCACACTTCCCAACCTAAACCCCACGCGCCTAAAGTTGGAGATTCCCAGTTATCTTCCACAAATCGAATATCATGCACTAATGGGTCAATTCCCAACATTTTCAACGAACCTAAATACAATTCTTGAATATCTAACGGGGAAGGTTTAATCACAACCTGAAACTGATAATAATGTTGTAAACGGTTAGGATTTTCGCCATAACGCCCATCAGTTGGACGGCGTGAAGGCTGTACATAAGCTGCACTCCAAGGCTCAGGGCCTATCGCACGTAAAAATGTTGCTGGATGAAATGTGCCTGCGCCCACTTCCATGTCATAGGGTTGTTGCAAGACACAGCCTTTTTCTGCCCAATAGGTTTGTAAGGCTAAAATCAAATCTTGAAAAGTACTGGGTGTAGTTGCCACGATATGCTCCAAGCGTCCTTGTTATGGTTGCTACTAGTATAACGCTTTTCGTTTTTTGTGTAACGGCTTGAATGAGGTTTGAAACTTAAGCGATTATACTCGGCCACGCAAAACTGCAATTTGCTGTAATAACACATCGGTTACGGGGGCTAATTTCTTACGCATCAACGTACCAATCGCAGTTGTGGTGGAAAAAATCGGCCGTAAAACTGAATAACGCAAACCCGATAAAATTAACAAGGCTTGAATCGTTGGACATTGTTTCGGCATTTGCTCTAAAACAAGCTGTAAGGTCTCAGGCGGCTGCTGACAACATTCATCGGCTTTTTCAATCAGGCCATTGATATCCATTTCATTATCATAATCTGCTTTGCAAATCGCCGTAAAATGCGCGGCAACCACATCAAATAAAATATTCACCACATCTTGATTAGCAGGCTTTTTTAATACTTTTTCAAATGTATCTAAAAACGTTTGTCCATCGCTGCTACTTAACCAAATGAGCTTTTGAGCAAAAATATTATCTTGTTGGGCTAATGCTTGCAATTTTACTTGAATCTCACCAGCATCATGTCGCGCGGGCATCGGGTTTGGTAATTGATGCGGTCGTGTCGCAAGAAAACCCACATAATAAGCATTTTTAGAACGCCCTCTTTGCCACAATTTGAGCGTTGTCGCCTCATCAATCAAATCCGCTTGCAGCACAAGGCGTACGGTTTCAATAATATCAATCGCTTCTTCTTCAAATGGCAAGTAATCAATTAAATGTTGCGCCAGTGTTTTACCAATATCACTTTCAATAATCGCCGAATGTGCCAACATGCTACGGGCATTTTTTGATTCAGGCATTGCCCACCACGCGCGAGTAGCTAATTCAGGGGTTAAACCTTGCGCATTCACAACCGCCTCAACTGCTTCAGGCACACCTAGCATTAATAATTGGGCTAAATTTTCATCACGGGCTTGCCCCATTCGTGACCAACGACGCAAATAAACAGGATAACCACCGGGCGAATCTAAAATGCGTTCTGAAATCAGCTCACGCACCTGTTTTAAATACAATTCGTCCCGACAATTGGGATGCAAAACTACTTTCGCATCACCTTGCCCTGATAGGCCATATACAATCATTTTTGACTCATCAATACGAATCGCTTGCGGTTGATTTGCCAGCAATACATTGAGGCGTAAACTATCTTCGTTGGATAATGTCATGGTCTTTATAATGGTTTGGTTCAGGACAATGCCACCAGTTTAAGGTGTTTTGGGAAAATTAAAATGGTATATCTGTTAATTTTAAAACAGATTCTTTATCTTCAGTTGTTGAAAATAGACTAAATTTATCTATCAGCGGCTCAGACTCAAATAAATCAGGCTCATTATCAAATAAAGAAATTTGTGAAGAGGCTTGTTTTTCAACAAAATCTCCCATTTTTTGCAAACCTACTCTAAAGCGTTTTAATATTGTTTGCAGTGCTTCTGGGCTATTGTCAACGCCAATCCAGTTACGTTCTAACTCATCAGCGACAGCAAGCGTAGTGCCTGATCCAGCAAAACAATCTAACACTAAATCATCTTGATTAGACGATGCTGAAATAATACGCTTTAATAAATTCTGATTTTTCTCAGTTGGGTAGCCTGTTATTTTTATATTTTGGTTATGAGCATCTTTGAAATCTAACCAAATATCTTGAATACCAACACCCAAGTGTGTATCTAAATACACTTTACGTCTAGGATTTCCATTTTTAGACCAATAAATTTCACCACGAGCATCCATTTCATCTAATTTTTTAGGCGTGTATTGCCAGTGTTTACCTGGTGGCGGAAGTTGACCGCGCCAAGATTTACCTGTATCTCCATTACGAGAACCCGGTGCATGAATTGGGACTTTCATAAATTTACGGCCTGTTTCAGGCTCTGTATATTGATATTCTTTTTGACTTTCAGCAGAAAGAGGTTCTACAGGACGATTCCAAATATATTTCTCTGATTTAGTATAAAAGAGAATGAAATCACTGATATTTCCATAAGTCTTACGAGTATAATTTTTAGGATTACATTTTTTGCGTACAATCAAATTCCGATAATTTGCACTACCAAATATTTCATCCATAATTATTTTTATTTCAAAAACCATTTTTTCATCTAAATGCACATAAATAGAGCCATCATCAGCTAATAAATAGTGTAGCAAAAATAGACGTTCTCGAAGAAATTGAACATATTCTGCATGATTGAAATTGTCGGTATAGGCATGTTTTTGTTGGCGTGAATAAAATGTGGTTTGAGTAGAAAATGGAGGGTCTATATAAATAAGTTTAACTTTTCCACAAATTTGAGGGTCTTGTATCAAATGATGTAAAACCTCAAAGTTATCTCCAAAATAAAGTTGATTAAGAGAGTGACTTTCATAGACTAAATCAATATTTGTTTGGATAGGTGATAGTATCTCAACTGCACTGCGTTTACCTTCATAGTTTAGCTCTATCTTGTTTTTTTTTCTTAGGTTAGGTGTTGGAATGCCTGTAGCCATTATGACTCTCCATTTAATAACCAAGAGAGTGATATACGTTCAGGAATCATACGCAAAGTGACAACTTTTACACAATGATTCCAAGACTCCTCCAAGTCAGCATAATCTTGCCACATAGAACCTAGCAATAAACCTGGACCATCATTTAAGAAAATCACTTTTAAATCTAGCTGATGTTTTTGGGCATAATTTAATATTTCATCTCTACATTCACGATATTGTCCAGTACGATCATCTTCTTGTGCACCTCCTCTATCTGAGTCGTAACGAGCTAAACCTACTGCAACTATTTTATCATTACGAAATAAAACAAAATCTACAGGTCGTTTAGGTTTTGGATAATTTTCAAATATTTCACCTAATAAAACATCTTTACCCGCTCGTTCAGGTCCTATAATTGTCAGCTCTGGAAATTGTTCTCGAATAAGCGTAAATAGACGCTCTGTTAAATCATAACCTTTTTTGCCTCTATCTTTATATTCCCATAATATTGCACATAAAGTTTCATCAGGCATAGGACGATTTTCAAATTGTTTTTGTGTCTCTGTAATATGCCGAAAACCTTTACCAAAATGATTGCATATATCTTTTGCTGCAGATTTTTTTTTGAGCATTTCTACGGGTGTTTCTGGACTAACATATTTACGAAATACTCGACATAATTGGATACGCATCCATTGAGGTTGAATCTCGTTAATAGCTAAAAATAAATCACTAGAGGAGTGAGCTGTTTTTAATAACTGCCCAAACATAATCAAGACGGGTTTATAAAGTTCGCAAGCTAATGGCAATATATCAGGATAATATTCACCAGTGGAAAATGTAATCCATAAATGACCTTCCGATTGGTAATCTGCAAAGTTTTTTTTAGTATGATATTTCATTATGTCTGTTGTTTCATTAGAGCTGTAAGGTTTTGAGAAAATTTTAACCTAGTTTGTAGTAGTTTTATAACTATTTCTTGCATCGGTTGGATAATGTCATGGTCTTTATAATGGTTTAGCTCAGAGCAATGTCACCAGTTTATGGGGTTTTGGGAAAATTACAATATTGACTCTCAGCCCAATACAGGCGAAAGTAGTCACAAAATATAAAAACAGAGTGTGCCACCATGTCTGAAACAGAAAACCAAACTTCTCTTATTGATAATCCATTGGAAATGCGAGCACTGATTGAACAGGAATTACGTTTGCCGCAAATTGATGGTGAACGTTGTGTTCATGCTCATATTGAGATGGCTTCTTGTCAAGCTTGCGTTGATGTTTGCCCCAAACAAGCATGGGTATTAAGTGACGAAAGTTTAAGTATTCGAGTTGAAGCTTGTGATGGCTGTGGTTTATGTGCGCCAGCCTGTACCGAAGGGGCTATCTTTCACGAACACGAACCTTTATTACGTCAATATAAACAACATATTCTGGCATTCGTTGCTTGTGAAAAAACCTCGGTTACTGATGCTCAAGCGGTAATGCCTTGCGTCCATGCTTTGGGATTGTCTGATATTGTGCAAATGTATCGGCATCAAGTGCGGGGATTAGTGGTGACAACAGGAGAATGTGAAGCTTGCCAACGTTTTACTGATTATAATATTTATGATTTGATTGAAAATGTAAATCAATTATTAAAACAGCGTCAATTAATGCCTTTGTTATTGCGTGACTTTCCAACATCAACATGGTTGAAAGAAAAAGCTAAAACAGAGCAAAACCAAGGTGAAAGTGTAAATCGCCGCGCATTTTTCAAACAAACCATACAGAATGCCGCCCGTGAAACCATGAAAGCTAAAGGCTGGCTCACTGAGAACTTTAAACCACCTGCAAGTCGATTGCCTGAGCCTGAACAAGAAGATGTTTTCACGTATCCATTCGTACCAAAAATCGAGGCACAATTTTGTACGGGTTGTGATGCTTGTATTAATACCTGTCCACATCAAGCATTAGCCATTGATACCGATACAGCACAATATGTTATTAATCCTAAACAATGTACGGGTTGTCGAATCTGCGTTGATATTTGTCATGTCACGGCAATTCAACTTGAACAATGGCAAACCAGTTCTAAAACCATACAGCTCGATTTAGTCGCTGCAAAATGTCGGCGTTGTGGCGCACCATTTCATTATCCTGAATCGAATCAAGCTCCAACCGATATTTGTCCGATTTGCAAACAGGTAAATCACCACAGTCAATTGTTTCAGGTTTATAAAGATTAAAGGTGCTAAAGAACAGTCCCAGTATTCTTTGAAAAGATGTAATACCATTCGCAATTTATAAAATAACTATAGAACCATCGTGCTATAGTTATTTTATTTTAAGATGATACAGGACTGGCAGTCCTAGATTTTAAAACTATTTAATATTTAAATTTCAGGACTGCCAGTCCTCACACTCAAAGATAGAATTGACTATATAAAACATAAAACCAGAAAATTTAAAGCGCAAGTTATGCAAAAATGTTGAAAAAGTATTGAATCAATACTTGTTAGAAATATGACATCTTAGACAAACCCCGCATAAAAAGCCAAATTCCATAACACAATAAGTTATAATGAATTTATAGCTCCATCGTCAGCCGCTTGATGAATGGAAAATTTATTGCAGTTAGGAATAATACATACTTCATTCTGATTCTCGTGCAAATATGGCATTACTTCGGCTTTTCTCACAACACAATACGCAGCAATCCCAATTTAAACCCAGCGTACAAGCGATTCCTTATCCTCATATTGATTTAAGTCAATTTAATCTCGGTATTGATAATGTACGAATTGATACTTATCTGAGCCAACAATTTACTGAACATACTCACACCTTAATTCATGATTTATTGGATGAACGCACCACAACCAAAAAACGTTTCACGGACAAGCCTTCCGACCCAGTGCGTAAACAATTGGAACAATTTGGGATTCAATATGCTGATATGCTGAATGCTGCCGCCACACGCGCCAAAGAAAATAAACAAATTCATAAAGTACAACTTTTACAGCTCAGTATTATTAAATTTTTACATCAAACAATCACTAAAACCTTAGATCAAATTTTACAAGAATTGCGTAATACCACGATGACAGGCAATCAAAATGCGCAAAGTCTAACTAATTATGATAGAAGCAAATGGATTCAAACCAATAAAATTCGTATATTAAATCAAGTGAGTAATGAATTATTTGAACAAATGCGCTGGGTTGAAACACAAATCACTAAATTGCGTACAGATTTATTTGGCGTGCAGTGGAGCATTCCAGAACCGATGCTATTTAGTGCACTAATGTATACCGCGTATGAAAATGATTTATTATTAAACAAATATATATGGCTGGTTGATAATACAAATCACCCATTTTGTTTTGTGAAACTACAAGTTGCAATTGATGAAATTTTAGCCAAGCTGACTGAATTATGTCCAATAAAGCTGGCTTCAAATCTCCAAAAACACTATCCAACCGTCAACAATAAGTCATTTACTTGGCGCGACAATCCCGAAACCATGCAACTATTGTTTGATGCTAAGCATACTGAAGGCTTATTAGCCAAAACACCCAGCAAAGAATTGCAGCATCAATTAGCCTATCAAAAAAACGCCTTACAAATATTAGAGCAAGCATTGGCAAGTATGAATTTGCTATTGCCAATTTTGGCAAGTTATGAACTGCTGCGTTTATATAATCATTATTATCATCTGATTGAACCTAAAATATTATTTGGTTATTTATATGGTGAAATAGATGCACAGGCGATTAATAATAAACTTAAAAATCTGCTAAAAATGAAAGCAACTCGCAAAAATGATAATAAAGAGCTTTCTATTAATGAACTATCTAGCACTCAAAAACGTTTACGCCAAGCTTTAAAACAAGATAAATCAGCGATTCTATGTCAATTTATGCAGGATTTCACCCGTTATCGCCGTGATTTGAAATTTCAAAAACTTTTACAAAAAAAATTAGACAGTATTCATTTATTAGAAGAAGAAACCTATATCCAGTTGTCACGCAGTAATGGCATATTGAATGAATTTTTACTCATTGAAGAATATGCTGATGAAACCAATACCAGTATTCGCTGTCATGTGATTTTAAAAGCAGATTTGCGTGGTTCAACAACGATCGTCAGTGAATTGTGTAAACGTGGTTTAAATCCCGCAACCCATTTTAATTTGAATTTTTTTAATCCGATTCGAGAGCTGGTCAAAGATTTTGGTGGCGAAAAGGTCTTTATTGAAGGTGATGCGGTTATTTTAAGTTTTTTTGAATACCAGTCGAAACCTGAGCAATGGTTTGCCGTGGCAAGAGCCTGTGGGTTAGCGCGAAGTATGTTAGAAGTGGTGGCGAAACAAAATCAAATTTGTCAGGAACAAGGTTTGCCTATTTTAGAGCTTGGCATAGGTATTTGCTATTCACCTGAAGCCCCTGCATTTTTATATGATGGTGAAGACCGTATCATGATTTCACCTGCGATTGGATATGCAGATCGGTTATCTTCTTGTTCTTGGAAATTGCGTAAACTATATGAAAGTAAAGAATTATTAACTCATGTTATGGTTTTTCAACAACCTGCAACCGATAGCTTTAAAGGTGAAAAAGGCATGACTACCTTCCGTTATAATTTAAATGGAGTGGAATTGGAAAAAGCCGCGTTTGATAAATTAAATAAAGAAATTGCCCTGCGTTCTGTTAAGGCCAAATTACCAAATGTAGGCGCGAGTGAGTTTTTTATTGGTCAATATCAAGATATCAGAGGCACATCACATACTGTAGTCATTCGGCGTGGCTATGTGCAATTATGGCAGGAACATACGACAAAATATGTCAGTACAGATGAAGAATATTATGAAGTTGTAACCAATCGTAAATTATTACAAGCAATTTTAGCAAAATTAGGGATTAAAAGCTGATTGTTATCAATTTTAGTTACAATGGAAAGGTATAAACAATATTTATCAGATAGGATTCTTTTCTGCTCAATAGCTTAAAACAGTTATTTAGCTACAGAAACTAAGAAATAATATCAGTTTATCTTGATTAAAAAAATAATGTTGAAGATGAATTTTTTTGCTAGTCAGACTGGATTGCGCTATGGGCAAAATAAAAAATTGGCGGTACACTTGGGTGTGACCAGCACCCAAAGTACCTAACCTCAAAAGAGCTAGGTAGGAGTAGTTCCTCTGTGGCTGCTTATACTATCGCAAGTGATATGCCATATTATGATAATGATGAGCAAAAAGCATTATAAATCTAAGAAAATGTATCCTTACTCTTTATAATTCAAATAATTACAAAATCAATAATGACTATACATCACTAAAATGGAGTTCTTATGTACCAACCAATTCATCAGATACTGACGGCAATATTACTATTGTTCATGATACTGACAACAGGTTGCGCAACCACTAAATTGACTCATGGGAATTTTGCTAATATCAAAGAAGGGATGTCTGAACAGCAAGTGATTGCACAGCTCGGTGAACCCACAGACTCCCGCAGTATTAGCACAGGTTCGTGGTTTGGTATTATCGGTGGAGTATCGGGTACTAACATGGTTTGGGAAACGGATGAAGCAAAAGTAGACATTATATTTGTAAATGGTAAAGTTAAAACTAAGAATTACAAAAAATTTGCTGGTTTTTAAAGGATTAAATTATGCGCTATATTTTCATATTATTACTGTCTTTGTTTTACTCTATATCGGTACAGGCCGCACCTACTGCTGCATTAGGCTATGAACCGAAGTACTCCAATGATTTTAAAAACTTCAGTTATGTTAATCCCAATGCTCCCAAAGGCGGGGAATTGCTGATTTATAACTTAGGCAATTTTGATAGCTTTAATCCCTTTGTATTGAAGGGTTTAGCAGAAGGCTTTACCAGTGAATTGCGTTTTGAAAGCTTAATGTATCAGGCTTTGGATGAACCATTTAGCTTATACGGTCTGATTGCACAGGATATTGAATTAGCAGAAGATAAGCTGTCTGTCACCTTCAAATTAAACCCTAATGCCCGCTTTGCTGATGGTTCAAAAATCACTGCACAAGATGTCAAATTTTCATTTGATACATTGAAAAGTGAACAGGCTCACCCGCGTTATCGTATCTATTGGAATGGGATTCGTGAAGCTAAAGTGACTGATGAGCAAACCGTCAGTTTTTACTTTAATAAAATCAATCCTGAATTACATCTGATAACCGCAGAAATTCCAATTTTTAAACAAGCCAAAGAAGGGGAGTTTTCAGAATTGATCTTAGATGGTTTAGTCGGCAGTGGCCCTTACTCAATCGAAAAGTATCAAGGTGGGAAATTCGTTACTTATCAGCGCAATGAAGATTACTGGGCGAAAAAATTGCCTGTGCGTAAAGGCATGTATAATTTTGATAAAATCACTGTCAAATATTACAAGGACAGCAGTATTGCACTGGAAGCGTTGAAAGCAGGCGAGTTTGATGTGATGGCGGTGTATAACTCTAAGCAATGGGCACGAGATTTTGAAGGCTCTAAATTTGATAATAAACAGATTTTAAAAACAAAGTTTGCGCATAAAAATAATGCAGGTATGCAAGGCTTTGTGTTCAATATGCGAAATCCGATTTTCAAAGACGTACGGGTTCGCCGCGCGATTAATTTAGCATTTGATTTTGAATGGGCGAATAAGAATCTGTTTTATGGCCAATATGAGCGTTGCAATAGTTATTTTAGTAATAGCGATTTAGCCGCCACAGATTTACCCAGCGAAGCTGAATTAGCCTTATTGAAGCCTTTACAGAAAAAATACTCTGATATATTCCCAATTGATGCCTTAACCCAAGCATGGAAACCTGTGACAACAGCAAAACCCAATTCATTGCGCAAAAATTTACGAGAAGCTAAAAAATTGCTTAATGAAGCAGGCTGGAAAGTTAAAGATGGCGTATTGCAAAATGAGCAAGGCCAAAAATTAGAGTTTAAAGTGATGTTATTCCAACGGGCTTTTGAACGGATTCTAGCTTCATTTTCGCGTAATTTGGAGAGTTTGGGGATTAAAATTCACTATCGTGCAGTTGATGCCGCGTTATATCAACAACGTCAAGAATCATTTGATTTTGATATGGTCGTGACTATTTTTGGCCAATCGCAGTCTCCCGGTAATGAACTGCTGTTTATGTGGCATTCGGATTCGGCTGATCGTGAAGGCTCACAAAATTTGATTGGTTTGAAAAATCCGATTGTTGATGACTTGATTGAAAAAGTGATTTACGCGCCAAACCGTGAATCATTAGTTACCGCAGTGAAAGCTTTAGATCGTGTGATGCTGTTTGGGGAATATGTTATGCCGAATTGGTACAGCGGACATCATCGATTGGCATATTGGGATAAATTTGGCTATCCAGAACAATTGCCTTTGTATTTTACTGCAACAGAATGGTTAATTCGGACGTGGTGGCAAAAGCCAGATTGATTGACTAATAAAGAAAAGCCTGACGGATAGATTAAAAATCTGTCAGGCTTAAAAGGGTTCAACTAAGCTAAACGCTGTTTAATTTGTTGGCTCACTGCTTTCATATCAGCACGGCCTTGAACTTTAGGTTTAATCATACCCATAACTTTACCTAAGTCTTTGATGCTTTCTGCACCCGTTTCAGCGATGACAGCTTCAATGATGTCGCTCAACTCAGCGTCAGTCAGTTGTTGCGGTAAATAAGTTTGGATAATGCCAACTTCATATTTTTCTTGGTCAGCTAAATCTTGTCGTTCTGCTTTTTCATACTGCTCAATCGAGTCGCGGCGTTGCTTAAGCATTTTATCTAATACAGCAATGATCAGTGCATCATCTAATTCAATACGCTGGTCGACTTCAATTTGTTTCATCGCAGCGAGAATTAAACGAATCACTGCTAAACGGCTTTTTTCTTTTGCCCGCATTGCAGTTTTCATGTCTTCTTGAATACGTTGCTTTAATGTATCAGCCATAATCTTTCACAGTGTGTTTACCAGCACGTCAATCAGCAAAAGCAAGTTAAGATGATGTGTTTAACGGCTGGTTAAAACTAAAGAGTTTTTAGTAAGGACGTTCGCGACGAACAGTTTCACGCGCCACTTTCTTTAGGTGACGTTTGACGGCGGCAGCCGCTTTGCGTTTACGCACGGAGGTTGGTTTTTCGTAAAATTCACGACGGTGAACTTCGGCAAGAATACCCGCTTTTTCACAAGAACGTTTAAAACGACGTACAGCTACTTCAAATGGCTCATTTTCTTTTACACGGACAGTTGGCATTGGAAAACCTATCCTCCCATAATTTGAATATAAAATAGTTAACAATGAACAAGTAACAGCATAATGAGCAATTCATTTTGAGCTAGTTGCTGATGTTAACACCCAATAGTTAAACCAGTAATTATAATAGCTTAGCTAGGTTTAAGTAAAGCAATATTTCAGAAGTTAAGGATTTTTGAACTCGTTTTTCAAAATAAAACCTTCATCACCCAGTTCTTAAAAAAAACAGGTTTGCTCATATAACGCGAGAAGTCAATGAATATTGGGTTTAATCCAGCGTAAAAGGCAGTAACATTAACACTTTTGCGACAACAATATCATTCTGCTCATCACCTGTGACATTAACTAAATAATTGGATTTAGCCTCTACACGTTGGAAAAAACCAGCAGCAGCCACTTCATTGCCCTCAGGTGGCACTAAAATAATACCTGAGGGTGGTAATTTCAAATCTTTAATATGAGAAACATCAATATAAATTGTACTGGCTATGGTTAATACGGGTTTTCCAAGCACATAAAGTTGTTGGTTCAATGTATCAATTTCTGAGCTTAAACCTTGGTATTGACGCTGTAATTCGGGTACAAATGGCTCATAATGTAATTGAAATACCTCAAATGCCCCTGTTGAAGTTGGCTTTCCTGCAATGGTGATATAGTCGCTTATACGCAAATCAGTCGCTTGATAACTTGGTTTTGCGCCTGAAATATCTTGATAAATAGTTCTAGGGGAGAGCTGTGCTTGAACACCAGACACATTGATCGTGTTAGCATTCAAATCCACGGCATATAAAGCACCACTAGCCCGTAATAGCAAATCATTGGGCGTGCCTGATAAACCCGCATTTTCAAAAGCATGTATTTCTTTAACATCAACAATACCCTTGTTGTCAGTATGGCCAAAAATCCTGACTCGTGAACCTAAGCTCAATCCTTCTTGTGGTATTTCCTGTGCTAAATTTTCTGATATACGCATATTTCGATACTGCACTGCAAAATCTTGAATCCCTTCAAAGCGCGTAACGTTGCCAACTATCCGCACTACAGTATTAGCAGCTAGACTGATAGGAGTAATTGCCTGTATTTGGCTTGCTTGAAATAATTGACGCGTTGGATTATTTCCTGTTACTTGAACGGTCATACCTTCTTGTAATTCTAAATTGGCAATCTCAGCAAAATTAATTTGCAGCCCTGAAATAAAAAATGTTTTCGTGACATTATCTAAATTAAACACACTACCAATCAGTGTCGATGTTTCTGTTGCATTGGGTAAACGCTCAACAAGATTGGCAGTTATTGTTTCGCCAGAAAATGAAAGTGCGGGACTACTGACACGTAAAATATCACCAATGCTTAAGTCACTGAGTTGAGAAAAACCATAACGATAGGTGTCTTCTGTGAGGCGTACTGTCTGACCTAACATGCGAAAGGTTTGACCTTCTAAACTGATAAAATCAAGTTTTCCGTGTAAGGTGTCTCTATATTCAACGCCTTGTGCTGTGCCCGTTTTGGATTGCTCATCTTGTGTTCCTTTAACCGTCACGTACATGCCTAATTTAAGCTGTTCGGAATGACTGGAATCACCGTTGATCGTCACCTGTGCTTGGTCTATATCATATTTAATGTCATTGACAATGATACTGCCAAAATCAGAAATCGGCCCAATACCTAAACCTGTACCATCGATACCGCCATCAGCAAGGTCACTCAAACCACCTTCGCCACATGCAGATAAATGCAGAGCTAAAAATATCCAAACAAAGCGAACGACGTTTTTATTCATGATGATGATTTATCCAAGTCACGGCAAAAGAAATAGATTCCAACCCCCGCATAATAGCGCCCATCATTCTCTAGTTTTGAGTTTTTAGGATTGGTGTCACGGTCTTTGTCTGCAAACCAGCGATTAAGCTGTTGTAACAAGACCCGCCCATCTTCTGCGGAAATACGTTGTAATAAGGGAATGGCTTCTTTTGGGAGATTATCATAAGACAATTTTAGCTGTAAATAAGCATGTTCTGAATCACTGTCTAAATTATGGCTAATTGTATCCATTAATAACATCACATCTGTACCAAGAATCGCCAATTTATCGGCTATATCACCTGTTGCCACATAAGCTTGATGAATCACACGCACATTACCATCATCTTGACGTAGCACCGAGCCAATCCGCACTAACTCATCCAAAACGGCACGCACAGGAATATCACCACCATGGGCTTTAACTAAACGAGTAAAGCTCAGTTTTGTTCCTTCAATGGGTAAGACTAATGGACTACCTGCAGGGTCTTGATATTCACGATGACGCAACCAGCCATTTAACACTCTCGCCGCACGGTTATATTGCACAGGCGTGGCATGTTCAGCCGTATCTGGTTCTACACTACGCAAACGCTTGACTTCTTTACGTGATAAACCCGTCACTACGGCAATACGAGAATCCGTTTGTTTGCGTCCGGGTAAAGCCAGTTCTTGTTCAGATACTTCGATAAAGGCTTGTTTTGCCAATTCATCAAATTCTTCATAGGATAATCCAAACCGTAATACTAACCTAGCAACTCCTTTGAGAATTTTTCGAAGCGCGGTCTGTAATGCTTTACCCGTTTCGGGGTCATTTAACATAGTGTGCGACATAATTTTCCTTCCTTTGCAAATTGTAGCATGAAATCTGCTACATCAAAATTATTCAATAATAGCTCTAAATATATTAAGTTAGTTTACTTTTGTTTCGCACAGAACAAATTTATATATGATAAAGATAATATATCGCACTTTTTTATATATGAAAAAATATATTCAAATACATAGTATTAACTAATACTAAGCTTGGGTTTTTAGCATATTACTGGCTATAGTATTTCGCTGTAATATAATTATTGGTTGTATAATACCAATGGGCAGGTGTTGTAGCCAGATATTTCAAGCAAATACCGCCTTTCTTTTGTTCTATATAGACCACCTTAATCAAGATGTAGGATATGAAAATAGTGAATTTAGTACCAACCATTTAGCTTATTTAATATATTTATTTAAAAATAGTTGTTATAGCAGCTCTAGCTAGAGTGGATTGATTTAGTCATGAACGGAAGGAAACTGATGGAGAAATGAGGTGGTATTCTTGGTAACAATAAAACAACGCGCTTTGCTTTTTGAGATCAAAAAATGAAAGCATATGTAAATAGAGCAGAGTATTTTGGACAAAATTAATAGATATTGAAGTATGTTGCCATTTTTATCTTCTGTTGTTAGTGAGCTAATAATTTAGTTACTTTTTCTAATAATTTAGGGAGTTCAATCGGCTTTGGCGTATAATCTTCGCAGCCTACCTCCAGTGCCCTATCTCTATCCTTATTTAGAGCATAATCTGTTAAAGCAATAATAGGAATATGTTTGGTATCCTTATAATCTCTAATCTGTTTGATAGTAATCCAAGCCGTATCAAATGGTAAATATATATCTATTAAAATGAGATCAGGTTGCTCTGCACCTGCCATTTCAATTGCCTGTCCACCATCAGCAGCACATATACAATTAAAGCCTTTGCGCGTTAAACGTCGAGAAAGTATATCGCGCCCCATTTCATAATCCTCAACATATAAAATTTTTTTCATTACTTTTTCCCATTTATGAGTGGGATACAAGCCTGATAATTTTTTCTAATAGTTCAGGCAATTTTCAATCAATTTTGTTACGAAGCCATCATAACTCGCGGAGAATGCTCTATCTTTGCGATTATCAGGCATATAAAAAGAGCATGGATACACAATATGGAACATTATCAACAAATCATTTTTTTGTAAGCTGGACGATATTCAATCCATAATAAGAATGAGCTTGCTATATTTTTATATAAGTTTGTTCAAAACCTTAAGATGTCAAGCATTTTTTGTCCCACTTTAATATTGCAACAGGTCATATTTTGCCATTACGGCATCTTTTCTCATTGGTGAGGCAGTAAGCGATGCATTTTTTCTAAATAAAGCCGCCAATTCAATGGGTTTAGTTTGGCAATCTTCACAACCAGCCTCTAATACCTTTTCTGGTAGTGCTATCAAAGTAGTGTTATAAATAAAGTTTTATCTAGATAAACAAGAATTATAATACTGAACAAAATTCCATATAGCCCCAATGTGGTTATCAATCTTTTTGGAAAAGGATAGAGTTTTGCGAACAAGTCTGGAAATGCGTTGACGTAGAGTCGGATTCA
>JADGDW010000085.1 GCA_016744725.1 Candidatus Albibeggiatoa sp. nov. BB20
AAAATAATGTCTTTACTATTGACTTTAGAATAAATTCTAATTTCTCGGCCATTAGTCAATAAACCATACTGGATATCCAATCCCAGCATATAATTTTCTAATTGTGGTAAATGATCGTTAAGTTGTTTACAAGGATGCTTACTTTCAATCACAACTTTGGGGACAGATTTATTTTCCCTATCGACAGGACAAGCTAAAAAGTCTAACCGAAAACGATTTTCTTTCTTTTCCTGATACCAAGTATCAATTGTGTAACCCAAAGCAGGTAATAAATAACTGACAATTAACTTACTTTCTACTTCTCTTTCATTATTGCAGTAATCAGGCGAAAATTTTTTTATCTGACTCATTATCTTAAACCAAGTAGTAAAGCCGCTATTTATATTTATTTAATCATATTATCTCATTTTTTACTTTTTTTAAATATAGAATGGGTTTGAAACTATTTACTGTCTTTCGCAGTATTAATTTTAGGCTTAAAATCTGCTAAATGATGCCGTCAATAAACGCCTGCTTTTCCTATTCTTCTTCATGTTCAAAAGCAAGATATTGGTATGTCTAATTGTGCTGACATGATGACCTCGTTAATCTTTAAGAATAGACATCTTGGAATGAAAATTTAATAAACCAAAGAAATTTTCAACTATTAAGCTTTTAAAATCAGCATGTTAATTTCATATCATCCCAAAGTTTCTATATCTAAACATGATTCATCTCTTGACTTAGACGATCAATATTAATGTTTTCACTGGTTTTAATATTTTTAGCCTGTTTAAAGAGATTTTTTAAAGCAATATCTTCCGTTGTTACACTGCTTTCCTTGCTATCTGCCAAAATAATCACTTTGACATGCTTGTTTTTGAAAGATTCATAATCTTTAATCTCAATAAAACGGCTTGTAATATCTGTTTCAAACTCAATAGCATACATAAACTCATTCTCCAGAAAAGGTGTCCTACCAGCATAGCAGAAAACTCTTACCCCAACATATTCAAAACACTATCAACCGCTTTCAATCTATCAGCAAAATCCCCCGTCGCCCACATCAAACGTAATTTATGCTGACCTTCTAATTTATATTTTTGCGGCTGTTTCTGAATTAATTGCACCAACTTCATCGGATCAATATTAGGTTCATCTTCAAACAAGAAATATCCGCCTTCCAAACCAATATCAATTTTCCGAATCCCTAACGGAGTGGATTTTAATTTTAATTCGGTGATATGTATCAAATTCTTAGCATGGTCAGGTAACAAACCAAAACGATCAATCATCTCGACTTGTAATTCACGTAAAATCGCTGCTGTTTCCGCATTCGCAAGCCGTTTGTACATAATCAAGCGCGTATGCACATCGGGTAAATAATCGCTCGGCAACAACGCAGGCGTATGCAAATCAATCTCCGTGCCTCTGGTCAACGGTTTTTCTAATTCAGGTTGTTTACCTTCTTTCAAAGCTTTTACCGCACGTTCCAGCAATTCCGTGTACAAACTATAACCAATTTGCTGAATATGTCCGCTTTGTCCATCGCCGAGCAACTCGCCCGCGCCCCGAATTTCTAAATCATGGGTTGCCAAAGTAAAGCCCATCCCCAACTCCTCAATGCCACTAATCGCATCCAAACGTTTAACCGCATCTTTAGTCATGACTTTTTTCGGTGGCACAATCAAATACGCATAGGCGCGATGATGTGAACGCCCGACCCGACCCCGCAATTGATACAACTGCGCCAGACCAAATTTATCCGCTCGATTGATAATAATCGTATTGGCACTAGGCACATCAATCCCCGTTTCAATAATCGTAGTACACACTAACACATTGAATCTACGATGATAAAAATCCTGCATCACCTGTTCTAATTCACGTTCTCGCATCTTGCCATGAGCAAACTCAACCCGTGCTTCAGGTACAAGTGTGTCCAGTTTCCGCGCCATGGTTTCAATGGTTTCAATCTCATTGTGTAAAAAATAAACCTGTCCACCACGTTTTAATTCTCGCGTAATTGCCTCGACCAGCATGGCATCTTGCCATTGTTTAACAAAAGTCTTGACTGCTAAACGACGGGATGGCGGGGTGGCAATAATCGATAAATCACGTAAATTGGATAATGCCATATTCAAAGAACGTGGAATCGGCGTGGCGGTCAACGTTAAAATATCCACTTCAGAACGTAACTTCTTAAACTGTTCTTTTTGCTTGACCCCAAAACGATGCTCTTCGTCAATAATAACCAAGCCTAAATTTTTAAATTTAATACTATCTTGCAATAACTTATGCGTGCCAATCACAATATCAACATTGCCTTTTTCAATCTGCTCTAAAGACTCATTTTGTTGTTTTTTGGTGCGAAATCGTGATAATTGCTCAACTTTGACTGCCCAATCAGTAAAGCGATCTAAAAAGTTTTGATAATGTTGTTGTGCAAGCAAGGTCGTGGGTACGAGTACCGCCACTTGTTTTCCATCATTGACCGCGATAAATGCCGCTCGCATCGCCACTTCAGTTTTACCAAAACCCACATCGCCACAGACTAATCTATCCATTGCTTGCTCAGCGTGCATATCGGCTAATACCGCATCAATTGCTTGTTGCTGATCGGGGGTTTCTTCAAATGGGAATGTAGAGGAAAAACCCGCATAACTGTCTTCATCATACTGAAAACCGTAGCCTTTACGCATCGCACGACGGGCATGAATATCTAATAATTCCACTGCTACATCAGAGACTTGCTTAGCTGCTTTACGTTTGGCTTTTTCCCATTGATTGCTGCCTAAACGATGCAATGGTGCATGTTCTGGGTCTGCACCTGTAAAACGACTGATAAAATGCAGCGCAGAAACGGGTACATATAATTTATCTTGATTGGCATATTCTAATTGCAGAAATTCCGCAGGCATATCACCAACACTGAGGTTAATCAAACCTTGATAACGTCCCACGCCATATTCCTCATGCACGACGGGTGCACCAATGTTCAGCTCGGTCAAATTACGGATAATGCTGTCTGAGTCTCGATTGGCTTTCTTTTGTAAACGTCGCTGTGAAACCCGCTCACCAAACAGTTGAGTTTCAGTAATTAATACAAGTGGTTGATCCGTATCTAACCACAAACCTTGTTGTAAGGATGCAATGCTTAAATAGCAATTTTGCTTAGATTTTAAACATTTTTGCCAATCATCAACAATTTTAGGTTTTAAATCATGCTTAGCAAACAAGTCTAAAATCGTTTCACGCCGCCCTGTGGTTTCTGCGGTAATCAGCACTTTTCCATCAAATTTATCTAAAAACTGTTGTAATTTCTCAATTGGATTATTTAGACGCGCATCAACTTGGACATTGGGTGGGGTTTGAGTTGCAAAATTAACTCGACACGCTTTTTCTTGTTTGGATTGGGTTACATGGATATGGCGATAGGATTTAAATTCAGCAAATACTTGTCCTGATTGTAAAAATAAATCTTTAGGCGGTAAAATAGGCCGTTCAATATCATGGCGCAATAATTCATAACGCTGATTGGCTTCTTGATAAAATTGCTCGGCTTCATCAATAACCGATTTAACCGTAACAATGACACTATTTTTAGGCAAATAATCAAATAAAGTGGCAGTTTGTTCAAAAAACAGTGGTAAATAATATTCAATCCCTGCTGAGGCCAAACCACTGCTGACATCTTGATACACGGGGCAACGGGTTGGATCACCGCCAAAACTGCCACGCCATTGCGCACGAAATAAATCGATTGCTGCTTTGTGTAATGGGAATTCTTTGGCGGGCAATAGATTGATTTGTTTTATTTTTTCAACAGTTAATTGGGTTTCTGGGTCAAAAATACGAATAGTATCAATTTCATCATCAAATAAATCAATTCGGTAGGGTTGTTGGCTGCCCATTGGGAATAAATCGAGAATGTTGCCGCGTACTGCAAATTGTCCATGTTCTTTAACTTCGGATACATCTTCATAGCCGCTACTGATAAGCTGTTGTCTAAATTCAGTTAAATTAAATTCTTGCCCGATTTTCAATGATAAGGCTTGGGTTCTGACATAATCCACAGGAGGCAATTGCAGCATCAAAGTGGTAATTGGCAGCACCAACAACCCCGTTTTTAACTGTGGCAATTCGTATAAGGTGGTCAGACGTTCAGAAATAATATCTTGATGCGGGGAAAAGACATCATAAGGCAGGGTTTCCCAATCAGGAAAATGATGCACTTTAATCTCATCGGTTGCATAAAATTGCACTTCTTCATTGATGATTTGTGCGCTGAGGCTGTCAGGCGTGATAACGATCAGGCAATGTTTTTGCGCCAATTGGCTGAGTACAAGGCTGATGCTTGAGCCTGTTAAATTGCCCCAGTCTTGACGTTGCCCTACTTTGATGGAAATCTGCGGGTCAAGTGCGTCGGTATAATCCGTCATAATTGATTGTATTTGATGATGCGAGAAAGGTGAAATTATACTGAAAATTCAAGTGTTTTTCGAGCTTTAGAAAGATAGGTTAAAATGCAAACATTTCTTGCAAACAATCACATAATTCAAGTTGTGTCGCTTTTTCAAGAAATCCTAAACATTTAACTAGGCAAGATTTATCAACTGCTCTCATTTGGTCAAGTAGAATGAGTCCCTCTTTATTTTGAAACTTAACTGTTACACGACAGGGATATGTAAAGCCTTTCGTTGTCATTGGCGCAACTATGACTGTTGATAACGCTGATAGTTAATTAGGTGAAATGACAATACAAGGTCGCGTTTTATTGATTTCTCTACCTCTGGTTGGGTTAAGTTCCACTAGCCAGACTTCAAAACGTTGTACTTGTTTTACCATTCTATTTCTTCATCTTTTTTGTTTAAGTCAGCGTCTAACCACTCTTTATCAACTGATTCTTTACCATAAGCGACTAATTGAGCTTCTATATTTTCTTTCCAGCCTTCTCTTGGCTTTTTCTGTGGTGTAATTAACAAACCCTCTTTTACAATTTTCAGTTCTAAATCAACACCTTCAAGATGAGCCTGTTTAATTAATGGTTTAGGTATTTCAATACCTTGTGCGTAACCAATTGAAATTAGGTAAGCCATAATTTTTTAACCTTAATTGCTTTTCAATAGTTGATTCATTTCTCTTCCTCTCTAAATTCAATCAAACTTGTAAGTCGAGTGCGTCAGTATAATCCATCATGATTGATTGTATTTGATGATGCGAGAAAGGTGAAATTATACTGAAATTTCAAGTGTTTTTCGAGGCGATTCATTTAGATTTTAATAATAAGGTAACAGTTTAATCTGAATTGACTATGTTATGATTTTTCAAACTTGGTGCTGAATTCTTTTGTATTGACGAAGATACAGCGATGTACTTCAAAAACATAATCAAAGCTATGCAATATATCCAAATCTAAAAAAACTCCTGAATATTATCTCTTATCCTAGTGACATTTAGAGAGTATAGTCAATTCTATATAATATGTTATGAATCCTCATAAACTCTCTTTTTACACTAATAATTAATATGGAATTCACGGTAATATCTATCTCCTGTACTCCCCTACCTCAAGCAATTGATAATTACAGGTCAATCACTGATAATTGCTTACTGTTCATTGTTAATTGATAAAAGAATGCATTACAAAGACCTTCGTGATTTTATCCAACAACTAGAGCAACGCGGTGAACTTAAACGTATTGCTCAACCGATTGATCCAAAACTTGAAATAACAGAAATTTGCGATCGTACTCTACGTGCGCAAGGGCCTGCATTGTTATTTGAAAATCCACTTGATTCCAATATGCCATTATTGGCTAACTTATTTGGAACCCCTGAACGAGTCGCTTTGGGCATGGGGCAAGACTCCGTTAGCGCATTACGTGAAGTAGGTAAATTACTGGCCTTTTTGAAAGAGCCAGAGCCGCCTAAGGGATTTAAAGACTTGTGGGAAAAATTCCCAATGTTCAAACAAGTCATGAATATGCCTGTCAAAACCCAGAAAAAAGCCGTATGTCAACAAAATGTTCTTGAGAGCGATGGGGTCGATTTAACCCAATTACCGATCCAAACTTGTTGGCCGGGAGATGTAGCTCCGTTATTAACATGGGGTTTAGTCGTCACCAAAGGCCCACATAAAACCAGACAAAATCTAGGGATTTATCGCCAGCAATTACTCGGTAAAAATAAACTGATTATGCGCTGGTTATCACATCGTGGTGGTGCATTGGACTTCCAAGAATGGCAGCAAACCAATCCCGGAAAACCATTCCCAATCGCGGTGGTACTTGGTGCAGACCCTGCGACGACTTTAGCTGCAGTTACACCGATTCCTGATGCCTTATCCGAATATGCGTTTGCAGGTTTACTACGTGGTAGTCGAACTGAATTGACTGATTGCATTACTCATGATTTACAAGTTCCTGCGACCGCAGAAATTATTTTAGAAGGTTATCTATATCCTGAAGAAACCGCGCCAGAAGGGCCTTTTGGCGATCATACAGGCTATTATAATGAAGTTGAAACCTTTCCCGTGTTTACAGTCGAACGCATGACCTTCCGCAACCAAGCGATTTATCACAGCACCTACACGGGCCGTCCACCTGATGAGCCTGCCATTTTAGGTGTGGCATTGAATGAAGTGTTTGTGCCAATCTTACAAAAACAGTTCCCTGAAATTGTTGATTTTTACCTACCACCAGAAGGTTGTTCTTATCGTTTAGCCGCGATTAGTATCAAAAAGCAATATCCAGGTCATGCAAAACGGGTGATGCTGGGTTTATGGTCGTTTCTACGTCAATTTATGTATACTAAATTTGTGATTGTGGTCGACGATGATATTGATGTGCGTAATTGGCAAGATGTAATTTGGGCAATGACGACCCGTATGGATCCTGCACGGGATACGGTGATAATTGAAAATACCCCGATTGATTATTTAGATTTTGCTTCACCGACTGCAAGTTTAGGCAGCAAAATGGGTTTAGATGCAACCAATAAATGGCCAGGTGAAACCCAACGAGAATGGGGTACACCAATTAGTATGAATGCTGAAATCAAGCAAAAAATAGATTCAATTTGGGATGAATTAAACATTTTCTCAAGTTCAGCTAACAAAAATTGATTCATAAGCCTATAAAAAGATTTATTAAAACTTATGTTAACAATTATTGCGTTTTACAGGTGACAGATAATACAATTATCCCAGTAAAAACAAATCGATTGTGCTAGAGTGGACTGCTTTATTGCTGTTAAAAACCCATCTATTTTAGTTGTTTTAAAATTTTCACGCTTACGGTATGCTATTCATTGCCTCATTTATGAGCAATACAATAAGTATGGAGGACAAGAATTAATGACTATCCCTCGTAGAACGTTTTTACAAACAACACTTGCAGGTGCAGTTGGTGCAAGTTTGTTGCCTCATGTCGTATTAGCAGAAGAAGCTGCTGTTGCGACTGATGCAGATAAGTTAAAAGCTGCTATTACTGAAACTTTTGGAGCTGATGTTGCTGCAGAAGTGAGTGATAAAATTACGATTAAAGCCCCTGAGATTGCAGAAAATGGAGCTTCAGTGCCTGTTGATGTGACTGCCGATTTAGAAAATATTGAGGAAATCACCTTAATTGCGCCTAGTAACCCTGCGCCTTTCATTGCAAAATTTAGCTTCCCTAATGGTAGTGCTGGTTTGCTTTCTACTCGCGTGAAAATGGGTAAAACAGGTAGCATTGCTGCCATCGTAAAAGCTGACGGTAAATTACTTTACGCTAGTAAAGACGTAAAAGTAACTATCGGCGGTTGTGGCGGCTAAGGACAAGGAGATAAGGCATGGCAAAAACCAAAGTACGGGCTAAACTTAAAAACGGCATCACGCAAGTTAAAGTATTAGTCAAGCATCCTATGGAAACAGGATCGCGTAAAGACAAGAAAACAGGTGAAAAAATCCCTGCTCATTACATCAAAGAAGTAAGCTGTGCACACAATGACACCGTTGTAATGCAAAGTGAGTGGACAGGTGGTATTTCTAAAAATCCTTATTTCTCTTTTAACTTTAAGGGTGGTGTATCGGGTGATAAAGTCACCATCATTTGGAAAGATAATAAAGACGAATCAGAAACAATTGAAGCAGAAATTAAATAATGTAGCTTCAAATATATACCCTCGTTTTTAGCAGCTTAAAAGCCTCGTAGGTACAATGCTTACGGGGTTTTTTTGTGAATAGATGACTTGAGAAGCATATTGATTCCATGTTAATCTGCAAGACTAACTGAATTTTAGGGGGCGTGATGAGTGCGGATAACACACCCAAAAAGAAACCTCGCTATGATGTAGTTTTAGCCCAGACCACTGAGCAAATACGTGAAGCTCAAGCATTACGTTATCAAATCTTTTCTGAGGAATTAGGTGCAAAATTAGACACCCCAATTCCTTTACACGATGTTGACCGTTATGATGATTTTTGCCGTCACATTTTAGTACGTGATTTAACGGCACAAAAAGTAATTGGTTGTACGCGTATTTTAACTTCTGACAAAATAGAAGCCGCAGGTGGTTATTATTCTGAGTCTGAATTTGATTTAACCCGTATTCATCAAATCAACGGGCGTATTATTGAAGTTGGACGTACTTGCGTTCATGCCGAGCACCGTCGCGGCTCAGTCATGACCTTATTATGGTCAGGTTTGGCACGTTTTATGGTTCAGCATCAGTATGATTACTTAATGGGTTGTGCCAGTATTCCTTTACCTGATTCAAGTTGGTTACCTTTATTTAATCAATTACTACAAGATTATGGTTCGGATGAAACCATGCGGGTAATACCCAAAGTTCCACTAGATAAATCCATTACTTCCCAAAATAAAGAAGTAGATATTCCGCCATTATTAAAAGCTTATATTCGCTTGGGTGCAAAAATTTGTGGTGATCCATGTTGGGATCAACATTTTAAAGTGGCTGATGTATTTATTATCGTATCTACTGAAAGTTTGCAAAAACGCTATTTAAAACATTTTTTTAATCGTGCTGCTCAGGAATTAAACAATGTCATGGCTGTTTAGACTGATTCGCTTTCCGCTATTGATTATTCATATCATTTTAGGTCTTCTTTTATCCTTTCTTGCTTATGCCCCATGGTTAAATCCATTGTTACCGAAATTTTTGCCGCCTTGGATTGTCACAACGTGGAGTCGCATCTTAATGATGATTTGCGGTGTGCGGATTCGTTATCATGGACAGCGTGAAACAGTACCCACTTTATTTATTTCTAACCATATTTCTTGGCTAGATATTTTTTCCTTATTGGGCACATTTCACGTTATTTTCATCTCAAAACAAGAAGTACGTAATTGGGCAGTGATTGGTTGGTTGGCGACCCGAGTTGGTACTTTGTATATCAAACGTGGTAATAATGCGATGCAAATTGCCTCAAGTGAAATGGTCTCATTGCTGCAATCTGGACAACATGTACTATTATTTCCTGAAGGAACAACTACTAATGGTACTGATATTAAACGTTTTTTTGCTCGGATGTTTCAAGCGGGAATGGATGCAGGGGTTAATATTCAACCTATTGCTCTGCGTTACACTGAAAATCAACAATTAAGTCAAACCGCGCCTTTTATTGATGATGATAGCTTTGTGGCACATGTTTGGCGTTTATTTGCAGTGCCGAGTGTGACTTTGGATATTCATTATTGTCCGGTGATTGAAACGACTGGAAAAACCCGCCGCGAACTATCGGAAGCATCATATCAATCAATTCGTCAAACTTTAGATTTATGAAAAATAACGTCTATTCTTTGCGTTGAATACGATTTAACTTGTGACAACGCACCACGTCGTCATCTGATAGGACGCGCCAATGTTCATAAGAAATATTAAGACGCAGATGTATCTATGATTCATTCCATGCACTGCGTGGAACGAGAAAAATACAGTTACAAGTGAAATTCTATATTTCTAATGCCCTAGGACTGCGCGTCCTGCTCTCACTGTTTAGGATAACATCATGAAACCCGTAATTAAATTGGGTGTCGTCATGGACTCAATTGCACAGATCAAAGTACAGAAAGACAGCAGTTTTGCCATGTTATTAGCGGCTCAAGCCAGAGGCTGGCAACTCTATTATATGGAAATGTCTGATTTATTTTTGCGCGATGGTCAAGCCAGTGCCAAAATGCAGCAAGTTGAAGTCACCGATAATCCCAATAACTGGTATCGCCTCAGCAATGAATCGGTGCAGCCACTGCATGAATTAGATGTGGTTTTGATGCGCAAAGACCCACCATTTAATCTAGAATATATTATTGCAACTTACCTCCTCGAACAAGCAGAAAAACGAGGAACGTTGATTGTTAATAAACCGCAAAGTTTGCGTGATGCTAATGAAAAGCTCTATACCGCATGGTTTCCTCAATGTTGTCCGCCCAATTTAGTCACTAACCAAGCGCCGCTTATTCGAGATTTCCTAGCTCAGCATCAGGACATTATTTTAAAGCCATTAGATGGTATGGGTGGCACGTCGATTTTTCGAGTTAAGCATGATGATGTCAATATCTCAGTTATTATTGAAACTTTAACCGAATATGGCCAACGTTTTATTATGGCACAACGTTTTATTCCTGAAATTATTCAAGGCGATAAACGGATTCTGTTAATTGAGGGTAAACCTATTCCTTATGCTTTGGCACGGATTCCCGCAAAAGGCGAAACCCGTGGCAATTTAGCTGCTGGAGGGCGTGGTGAAGGAATTGAATTGAGCGAACGAGATTATTGGATTTGTGAGCAAGTGGGCGCAACTTTACGTGAAAAAGGCTTGATATTTGTCGGCTTGGATGTGATTGGTGATTATTTAACCGAAATTAATGTAACGAGCCCGACTTGTATTCGTGAGTTAGATCGCCAATTTGAATTGGATATTGCAGGTCAGTTAATGGATGCTATTGAACAGTGTTTAGCGGCATAATACTTGTCTTTTATCACAAAATCCAGCAAGCAATTGCTATAATATTGATATTCACTTGACCCATAGGAATCACCATGAAATGGTTGTATTGGTTGTTTTTCATCCCTAGTTTTGCTCATGCCTTATGCAATGAAATCGACAATGTGCAAGATAAACAGTCTTGTGCCGTCACGGCTAATCAAGAAGCAGATGCAGCATTAAATAAAATTTACAAATCAATTCGCAAAGAACTCAATAAGGGTCAAAAACAAAAGCTCAAGCAAGCACAAATCGCATGGTTGACTTTTCGTGATGCCAACTGTGCACATCAAGTTTCGGAGTCTAGCGAAGACCATTTGACAATGAAAAATCTGTGTTTAGCCCAAGTAACCCAGTTACGTACAGGCGAACTACAAAATATTTATTCACATTTGTTTATTGGCTACACGCCTGTGGATTATGCAGCGTATGCAACATTGGACAGATCATTATCTGGTCAAAAATTGATAGGGCGTTGGAAAAGCCAAACAGATGAGTATGGTGTAACATTAAACTTTCAAGTCATTGATGGAGAAGCTCTATTTTTCTCAACATTAAATGAGCAACAATTTGAATCAGGCAGTTGGCAATTTGCTGATGGGCAATTGATGTTGACTAATGAGCAAGGCGATATTTTGTATTTGTACAATCAAGCAACATTAGAAAATAAGGTATTAACCTTGTACGAAAAAGAAGGTGGAATTGAGAAATATCAGCGCATAGAACAATAGGCTAAGCGCATTGCTTTCGTCACGACAAGTTGGAACTGTTATCTTATTAATTTCAATGGAATTTCTGTAATAAGATATTATATTCAGCCTGAGGCGCAGTCATCGAGCATAGCAAAACTTAACCACTATACCACTACTGTAATATAAAACAAACACCCAATGTGAATTAATGGTTGCGAGTTTAGCTAAGATATTCTAAACTATAGGCAAGTGAGTTGTTTGGAATAAATACGATGTAGTATTTAATTAGCCCCGTCGATCGGGGTTTTTTTCGCGGTAAAAGAAGCCATTAGATAGATTTGAATGCTTGTGCTCGCAGGTGTGTGCACAAAAACTAGTGGTTTAGGGTCATAGGTTAAGTGGGCGTTCGCGCCCTTTTTTCGTTTTTATGAATCACCAAAACCCATAATATCTAGCCTCCCATCGTATTATTCCAATCATTTTTAATACTCAAAATTAATGATGGAATTGAACCTTGTTTGACAAAAATTTACAAACATTACTCACACCGACGATTACTGCACTTGGTTACGAAATAATTGGCGTTGAACGCCTCTCTCGTGGTCGAAAAGGTGCGCAATTGATCCGTATTTTTATTGATAAGTCTGACGGTATTACAATCAAGGATTGTGAGGCTGTGAGCCATCAAATCAGCGGTGTGCTGGATGTTGAAGACCCCGTTCAAGGTCAATACACCTTAGAGGTTTCTTCACCGGGTTTAGACAGACCGTTGGTGACACAAGCACATTTTGCGCGTTTTATCGGACATCAAGTACAAATTCGTTTAACCCGTCCCTTAGCAGAACGACGTAATTTTTCAGGTACATTACTTCGTATAGAGGATAATGAGATTGTGGTGTTGGCAGAACAGACAGAATACAACCTGCCTTATGAACAAATAGACAAAGCTAAACTCATCCCTGAGATTTAACAGTCTATTCAATAAGGAATAAAAAAAGAATATCATGAGCAAATCAAATAAAGATATTTTACTGGTTGTAGATGCAGTATCAAATGAAAAAGGCGTTGATAAAGAAATTATATTTGATGCTTTAGAATGCGCACTCGCCAGTGCAACGAAGAAACGTTATAACAATACAATTGATGCACGGGTTGAAATTAATCGTGTCAATGGGAGTTATGCCGCATTTCGTCGTTGGACGGTAGTTGATGAAATTGAATTCCCAGATAAACAAATCTTACTAGAAGATGCAGAGCAAGAAAAACCTGCGATTGAGTCAGGTGAAGTGATTGAAAAACCGATTGAATCCGTAGGCTTTGATCGTATCGGTGCTCAAACAGCTAAACAGGTTATTGTACAAAAAATCCGTGAAGCAGAACGCGCCCAAGTTCTACAAGCTTATGAAGATAGACAAGGCGAACTTGTTAGCGGCTCAGTTAAACGGATAGAACGCGGCAATATCGTGGTTGATTTAGGCGCAAATGTTGATGCCTTAATTACCCGTGATGACATGATCCAACGTGAATCGGTACGCCCCGGTGATAGGATTCGTGGCTATTTAAAAGCGGTGCGTCCAGAGCAACGTGGCCCTCAAATATTCCTAAGCCGTACTGCTCCCGAATTATTGATTGCATTATTTACCATCGAAGTGCCTGAAATTAATGAAGAGCTTTTAGAAATCATTGGTGCAGCACGTGACCCCGGTTCAAGAGCTAAAATTGCCGTTAAAACCAATGACCCACGGATTGACCCTGTTGGCGCATGTGTGGGTATGCGTGGCTCTCGTGTTCAAGCGGTTTCTAACGAATTAGCAGGCGAACGGGTAGATATTATTTTGTGGGATGAAAACCCAGCCCAATTCGTGATTAATGCGATGTCTCCAGCGGATGTGGTCTCGATTATTGTCGATGAAGAAGCCCATAGCATGGATGTGGCAGTACGTGAAGACCAACTTTCGCAAGCAATTGGACGTAATGGACAGAACGTACGTTTAGCCAGTCAGCTCACAGGTTGGACATTGAATGTCATGACCGAGCAGCAAGCAGAGCAGAAAAATCAAGCAGAAGTACAAGTTGTACAAGATTTATTTATGGAACAATTGGATGTTGATGAAGACATTGCCATATTGTTGATTGAACAAGGTTTCTCAACGGTTGAAGAAATAGCTTATGTACCGATTGAAGAAATGCTTGAAATTGAAGACTTTGACGAAGATATTGTCAATGAGTTGCGCAACCGTGCCAGTGATGCCTTACTGACTGAAGCGATTGCCAGCGAAGAACACAACGAAGTAGTTGAACCCGCTGAAGACTTACTCAACATGGATGGCATGGACGATGAGCTGGCGCAAGCATTGGCTGGAATTGGCATTGCCACCATGGAAGACTTAGCTGAACAATCCATTGATGATTTGATGGATGTAGAAGGCATGACTGAAGAGCAAGCTGGTGAACTGATTATGACAGCACGCGCTCCTTGGTTTGCAGAAGACACAGAAGCAGGAGGAAGTTAGGCAAAAATACTCTCAATACCTGTATCTATTTAGGCTGAAATCTGTGTCTTAGACAAACACGAAGGAGAATTGAAGAATGAGTGAAGTGACTGTTAGAGAATTTGCCGACGTTGTAGGAATTCCCCTAGAGCGTCTATTATCGCAATTAGGCGATGCTGGCTTATCAGCCAAACAAGCTGATGATAATATTAATGACAAGGAAAAACGCCAACTTTTAGGCCATTTGCGCCATATTCACGGCAAAGATACGACATTGGATAATATATCTGACGAAGAATCAAATAAAATCACCCTAAAACGCAAAAGTCATAGTGAGATTAAAGTACCTAGTTCACAAGGTGGCAAAGCGAAAACAGTGAGTGTTGAAGTAAGAAAAAAACGCACTTATGTTAAGCCTAGTGGCTCAAAACCTAAACTCAAAAACGACTTAGGTTCTTCATTAACAGGCTCATCAAACGCATTACCCACAGGTGCACCTAGTAATTTAACAGGTGGCTTGGGTGGAGGAGGCATTAGTGGTTTAACTTCGTCTTCTCCTTTAGGGTCTAGCAGTGTGCCCGGTGTAGGTGGTGGCTTATTAGGTCGTTCTATTCCAGCTCCTTCCTTAGACAACACTGAAGTTAAAACAGATGATGACGAAGAAACGCGCCGTCAAAAAATGGCTGAATCTATTGCAGCAAAAGCCGCTGAAAAAGCTAAAGAAGAAGAAGAGAAACGTGCTGATGTAGAAGCGGATAAACGAGCTAAGCGTGGTGCTGAGCATTTAGCCGAAATTGAAGCTAATGTAAAGCGTGAACAAGAAGAACGTTTGAAACGTGACGAAGCTGAAAAGGCCAAACGCCAAGAACAGCAACGTCGTAAAGAAGTAGAAACAGAAGCGCGTAATAAACGTCCTAAACCTGCTAAAGATACGAAGAAAGAAGAAAATCGTCCTAAAGCAGAAGTTAAAGTTGTTAAAGAAGTACCGAAGCCAAAACCAGAACCTAAAGAAAAATCAGGTAATAGAGCAGCTCGCCCTGATAATCGCCGTAAACCGGGTACTGAAGGCACTGATACAAGACGTAGTGACAGCAATGGAAATCGTCCAAGTCGTCCTTCTACTTCTACCACCAGACCTAGACCAGCGGGTGCAACAGATGCTAAGCCTACAGGTTCAGCACCGAATAAACCTGCAGGCAGTGGTTTTTCAGATGATAAGAAACCGGCGGCTAAGAAAAAACGTGGTGTAGTAGCGAAGCAACAACCTCGTAAAGAAGGCAAAGTTGGCAAAGACGATAAGTCAAGTAAGTATGCCAAGCAAGAATTACGCAGCGGCGGCGAAACCTTACATAAACGTAATCGTAAGAAGGCAGGCAGAAAATCCAATCGTTCTGATCAACCGACGCAACATGGATTTATTAAACCAACTGCACCAATTGTGTATGAGGTGAATGTCCCTGAAACTATTTCCGTTGGTGATTTAGCCCAGAAAATGTCAATTAAAGCAGCTGAAGTTATTAAGACTATGATGACTTTAGGTTCAATGGCGACCATTAACCAAGTGGTTGACCAAGAAACCGCTGCGATTATTGTTGAAGAAATGGGACATAAACCTGTTCTCATGAAAGAAAATGCCTTGGAAGAAGAGTTATTACAAGGTATTGAGCTTGGTGAAGCGGTACATCGTGCGCCAGTCGTAACAATTATGGGTCACGTCGATCATGGTAAAACTTCTTTACTAGATCACATTCGTAAAACACGTGTGGCAGCAGGTGAAGCGGGTGGTATTACCCAGCATATTGGTGCATATCACGTTGAAACTAATAACGGCATGGTTACCTTCTTAGATACACCAGGACACGCGGCGTTTACTCAAATGCGTGCTCGCGGTGCGAAAGTGACTGATATTGTTGTATTAGTGGTTGCAGCGGATGATGGTGTTATGCCTCAAACCATTGAAGCAATTCAACATGCGAAAGCAGCAAGCGTACCCATCGTGGTTGCTATTAACAAAATTGATAAAGAGGATGCTGACCCTGAGCGTGTTAAACAAGAACTCGTTGCACATGAAGTGATTTCAGAAGAATGGGGCGGCGAAAATATGTTTGCTCATGTTTCTGCTAAATCAGGTGAAGGCATTGATGCTTTATTAGATACCTTATTGTTACAAGCTGAAGTTTTAGAACTGAAAACAGTAGCAGATGGACCAGGACAAGGTGTTGTGGTTGAATCACGTTTAGATAAAGGACGTGGTGTGGTTGCAACGGTATTGATTCAAAGCGGTACGTTGAAAAAAGGTGATATCTTACTTGCAGGTCAAGAATATGGCCGTGTACGTGCGATGTTGAATGAAGTCGGCCAACTTATTGATGAAGCAGGGCCTTCAATTCCTGTCGAAGTACTTGGTTTATCAGGGACTCCGGGGGCAGGTGATGAGGCGATTATCGTACCAGATGAACGCAAAGCACGTGAAATTGCATTATTCCGTCAAGGTAAATTTCGCGAGGTGAAATTAGCCCGTCAGAAAGCAGCTAAGCTGGAAGATATGTTTTCACAAATGCAAGCAGGTGCGGTCAATTCACTCAATATCGTGCTCAAAGCGGATGTACATGGTTCAAGCGAAGCGTTACAAGATTCACTCAGCAAGCTTTCTAATGAAGAAGTCAGAGTGAATATTATTGCCAGTGGCGTGGGTAGTATTAACGAGTCTGATGCTAACTTGGCAGTGGCTTCAAATGCGGTTATTATCGGTTTCAACGTGCGTGCTGATAGTAGTGCTAAGCGTTTGATTGCTGAAGAGAATATTGACTTACATTACTACAGCGTCATTTACGAAGCGATTGATGAAGTCAAGTCAGCTATTAGTGGCATGTTAGCCCCTGAAATTAGAGAACAAATTGTTGGTATTGCTCAGGTTCGTGATGTGTTCCGTTCGCCTAAGATTGGTGCGGTTGCAGGTTGTATGGTGACTGAAGGTCAGGTTAAACGTAACAATCCAATCCGTGTATTACGTGACCATATCGTGATTTATGAAGGTGAATTAGAATCATTACGTCGTTTCAAAGATGATGTTAATGAAGTTAAATCAGGTATGGAATGTGGTATCGGTGTTAAGAACTACAATGATGTTCAAGTCGGTGATCAAATCGAAGTGTTTGAACGAGTTGAAGTTGCTAGAACATTGAGTTAATAGTGATTTAACAGTGGTGGAGTTTGGCTCTATCACTGTTTGACTTCTAGGAATTTATTATGGGATTACATGCTCCTGTCACATTGATTAGTCATAGCGAATATCTTGAGGGTGAATTGCACTCTGAGATTAAGCATGAATATGTTGCAGGTCATGTTTATGCCATGAGTGGTGCAAGTCGTATTCATAACTTTATTGCAGGTAATTTATACGCAAAATTGTTAGCTCATTTACCCGCTCATTGCCATGTTTTCATTGAAAGTATGAAGGTGAAAGTCGAAACCGCCGACGCATTTTATTATCCTGATGTGGTTGTTGGTTGTGACTCAAAAGATGATAACAAATATTATTTAACCCAACCCCAAATTATTATTGAAGTATTATCGCCGAGTACGGCACAAATTGATAAACGAGAAAAATTACTGTCTTATAAAAATATATAAAGTTTGCAGGAATATATGATTGTCGCTCAAGATAAATGTGAAATCATGCTTTATCAACGTTTAGATGCAAAAAGCTGGGATTTAAGTGTTTTTAGTAAAAATGATAAATTGATGTTGAAATCTGTGGATTTAAAAATGGCGGTTAGCGATATTTATGTGAGAACTGAATTATGAATTGGTTTGGATGAAGCTTATAAAATGAATATAGAAAATATACCTTATTATAACAGTATGATGGGATCATAATAGCAAGACGTTTTTTTAGAAAGTGAGTGGGGAAAATCAGTTGTGAAATATTTAAAATAATGACAAATATATCACTGATTTCTAGAATATAAAATTAACTATATCACCAAAAAATAATAAAAATAAACTAAGAATTCTATTGATTTTTAGGGGAAAAGTATGAGTAATCACTTTCAATTTTTGGATTTACCCCGTTTAGACCCAAAAAAGACTACAAGTCGCATTCGTATCAAAAACTGGAATGAAATTTACGGTCAATTTGGTGATGACGATGCAGCCCATCAAGCTGAGCGTTGTCTGGCCTGTGGTAATCCATATTGTGAATGGAAATGCCCAGTCCATAATTACATTCCAAATTGGTTAAAATTGGTTGCAGAAGGTAATTTATTTGAAGCGGCTGAATTATCCCATCAAACCAACTCATTGCCAGAAATCTGTGGTCGCGTCTGCCCGCAAGATCGCCTATGTGAAGGCAGTTGCACATTGAATGATGGTTTTGGTGCGGTCACAATTGGTTCAGTTGAAAAATATATCACTGACGAAGCGTATAAATTAGGCTGGCGGCCAGACATGTCCAAAGTGGTTGCAACGGATAAAAAAGTGGCTATCGTGGGTGCAGGGCCTGCAGGCTTGGCTTGTGCTGATATTTTAGTACGCAATGGTGTAAATGCAGTTGTTTATGATCGTTATTCAGAAATTGGTGGCTTACTCACATTTGGTATTCCATCATTCAAATTAGAAAAACAAGTGGTTCAAACCCGTCGCCAAATTTTAGAAGGCATGGGCGTAGAATTCGTATTAAATACCGAAATTGGCAAAGACATACCTTTCCAACAATTAATTAAGGATTATGATGCAGTGTTCTTAGGCATGGGCACATACTCTTATATGGAAGGTGGTTTTCCCGGTGAAGACAAACAAGGCGTGCACAAAGCGTTACCATTCTTGATTGGCAATATTAACCATCAAGAAGGTTGGAACGGCGACCATGAATTTGTTAATGTCAAAGGCAAGCGTGTAGTTGTATTGGGTGGTGGTGATACCGCGATGGATTGTAACCGTACTTCAATCCGACAAGGTGCTGCAAAAGTATCTTGTGCCTACCGTCGTGACGAAGCCAATATGCCCGGTTCTAAACGTGAAGTAATGAATGCCAAAGAAGAAGGCGTGAATTTCTTATGGAATCGTCAACCAATTGAAATTGTCGGCGATGGCAAAGTAGAGGGAATTAAACTTGCGACCACAAAATTAGGTGAACCTGATGAACGTGGTCGCCGTAGCCCTGTTGTCATTGAAGGCAGTGAAGAAATTGTCCCAGCCGATGTGGTATTAATCGCGTTTGGCTTCCGTCCAAGTCCTGCACCATGGTTTAGTCATTTCGGTATTGAAGTGTTAGACAATGGCCGGGTTAAGGCCGCACCTGATAGTGATTTTGCTTATCAAACTACTAATCCTAAAATCTTTGCAGGTGGTGAT
>JADGDW010000086.1 GCA_016744725.1 Candidatus Albibeggiatoa sp. nov. BB20
CCTGTATTACCACCCAATCAATATAATTTAATTTTTTTAATCACCAAAAACAAACAGATTTAGATTATCCATATATATTATCCTATTAGCTGCAATACATCATTTCCTACTAAAATACTAAAAAATATAAACAAATGAAAATAAATTAAATTAGTTATCTATGACTTGAAAATCATTTATAAAATCTTATTATGACTATACATATAAAACAGTTGATTATTAGATAAAACTATAGTCTAATAAGGTCTACGTTTTAATGATACTTCTTTGCCAACCAATCCAAATTTAGGAGGAGACCTAGCATGGCTAAGGAATTTACAAAGAGCACACTTTCACTTGCTATCGGTACTGCATTCACTATTTCTTTAGCGACTGCACCTGTTGCTAATGCTGCTGAAAACCCATTTGCAACAAGCACTTTAAACAGTGGTTACATGGTTGCTATGAACTTGGAAGCTGATGCTAACAAGGAAGGCAAAGAAGGCAAATGTGGCGAAGGCAAATGCGGCGACGACAAAGCTGATAAAGAAGGCAAATGCGGTGGCGACAAAGCTGATAAAGAAGGCAAATGTGGTGAAGGCAAATGCGGTGGCGACAAAGCTGATAAAGAAGGTAAATGTGGTGAAGGCAAATGCGGTGGCGACAAAGCTGATAAAGAAGGCAAATGTGGCGAAGGCAAATGCGGTGGCGATAAAGCCGACGGCGACAAAGCTGATGATGCAGACGCAAAACCTGCTGAATAAGTCTTAGTCCTGTTTCATAAAAAACACTCTTTGTTTTATAGCACTGAGTGTTTTTTTTATTTTGGATGCTCTCTCTTCTTATTTTTATAGCTGCTTTGCATCATTCAAATCTTAAGCTGCTGACTTTAGCCCTACCAAGCCGCATCATTTTAAAATTGCTGAAATGAGTATGTTAAAATAGCCTCAAGTTATTTCTACTACCTAACAAAAATGTATCATAATGCAAATGCGTTTCAGGCTTCTCTTTCAAATCAGTCTATTATTGTTCGTCATTACTGCGTGTGCACCACAGCCACAAGTACCATCCCCCGGACATATTAGTACTGGTCACTTGCCTGCAAAACCTGATATCAGTGCTGATATTCCTCCACCTGTACAACAAATGCCTTTTATTCCACCGCCGCAACCAAGTCGGCCATTAGAAACTTATACCGTTACAGTAACAAATGTACCTGTGGATCAACTGTTGTTTGCACTTGCCCGAGATGCAAAAATTAACATTGATGTACATCCTAGTATTAAAGGCAACATAACGTTAAATGCAATTGAGCAAACATTGCCTCAAATCATGCAACGGGTGGCAGAGCAAATTGAATTACGTTACGAAATAAAAGATACTTACATTAAAGTTTTTCCTGATTTGCCCTATTTGCGTTTATATACAGTTAATTATGTCAATATGAGTCGTCAAACGATAACCGAAGTCAAAGTGTCCACACAAAGCATTTCCAGTATTGAAAGCCTTTCTGGTGGTGGCCAAGGCTCGACAGCATCCAGCCAAGGTGAAGGTGAAAATGACTCAACAACCCAAGTTAGAAATACCTCTGATAATCTATTTTGGAACACATTAACCCGTAATATTAATTCCTTGCTGGGCGGGACTGAAGAAAACAATTCCAATGTCATTATCAATGCAGAAACGGGTATTGTGATGATTAATGCTAAACATTATCAACATGAAAAAATTCAGATGTTTTTAGACTCAGTACTGGAAAGTGCACAACGCCAAGTATTAATTGAAGCCACCATTGCTGAAGTGACTTTAAAAGATGAATATCAAGCAGGTATCGACTGGAAACGTATTTCTGGCGATTATACTTATGAACAATCATTGACAGGTGGTAAGTTAAACAATACACCGTTTTATAGCATTGAATACACTAACCCTGATAGTGTGATAGGCAATATTACTGCGGCCTTACGTTTGCTGGAACAGTTTGGTAATGTCAAAGTCCTATCTAGTCCTAAAATCATGGTGTTAAATAACCAGACAGCGGTACTTAAAGTGGTTGATAATGTTGTTTATTTTAGTATCGACATCGTGCCACAAACCCAAGCAACTAATTTGACTTCTGGCGTATCTTTTGTCAGCTATGTAGTGGATACTGAGCCAAAAATATTACCTGTAGGTTTGATTATGAACGTCACACCTCAAATCAGTGATACCGACATGGTGACTTTAAATGTCCGCCCAACGATTTCCCGAATTACCAAATATGTACAAGACCCCAACCCTGAATTAGCACTTGCTGGAGTTTCAAACCCAATTCCTCAAATCCAAGTACGTGAAATGGAATCTATTTTAAAAGTTGCGAATGGCAATATTGTGATTATTGGCGGCTTGATGGAAGACACTATAGAAAAAGAAACTGATGCCGTGCCCGTACTGTCTAAGTTACCGTTAATAGGTGATTTATTTACGTACAAGCATGATACTTATAGCAAAACAGAGTTAATCATATTTTTGCGTCCAGTGGTTGTCAAAGATGCCAGTTTAGAAGGGGATTTACATCAATTTAAAGCTTTTTTACCTGATAATAAGGCGGATAATTATCCCAATACAGGTATCAAATTCAGGAGATAATAGGGATAAAATTAGTATTGCAATCAGCTATAGTCAATTCTATCTTAAGTGCGAGGACTGGCAGTCCTGAAATCCTTTAAATATTAATCACTTTTAAAAATAAGGACTGCCAGTCCTGTATCACTTTAAAGTAAAATGACTATAAATATTATTTATTGACTCAATTTCAGAACAGCCTTAATCATAAATTGCCAAATTAAGCATTGGGTTCAATATCATTTTTGAGTCAATGTTTCAATACCTTCCCAATTTTCTGGTGTGCCCTCTTCAACATAATGACGACTCCGTCCTAGATAAAACTCAGCGGCTTTGTCTTCAGGTAGCACGGATAAAATATGCTCAAATAATGGGATTGCATGATCGAAATTGCCTTTGTAATATAAGCCTAAAGCAGCATTGAATTCAGGTTCAAGTGTGATTTTTGCTTCTCGAATTTCACGATCTGGTTCAGCGTCAATCAATTCAAATACTTGAACAGGCTCATGTTTACCTTTAACAAGTACTTTACCTAAGAAACGATAGAAATGCGCTTCAGGGTTTTTCATTTGTTGTAAAATATCATCGCTGATTAAAATGGATACGCCATATAATTTGGTCAAACCTTCTAAACGAGAGGCTAAATTCACTGCATCAGAAATCACCGTGCCTTCCATGCGTTTCTCTTCTCCAATCGTACCCAGCATCAATGAACCAACGTGCATCCCAACCCCAATCTTAATTTCTTTTTGTCCGCGTTGAACCCGCTCTGCGTTTAAAATTTGTAAATGTCTCAAAATCTCAACCGCAGCATCTACCGCAGAATCTACAGATTCAGGGAACAAAGCCATAATGGCATCACCGATATATTTGTCGATAAAACCATTGTATTTTCGAATTTGGGGGCTGACACGGCCTAAATATTCATTAATAAAATCAAAATTTTCTTTTGGGGTTAAACTTTCTGATAATGTGGTAAAAGAGCGAATATCTGCAAATAAAACCGTCATATTTTTCTGAACATGATCGCCTAAGCGTACATCAACAATGCTTTCTTTTTCAAGAAGTTGTAAGAATTCTAATGGCACAAAATGACTGTAAGCAATATTGATTCTGGATAATTGAATATGGGTTTTAATCCGTGCAAGTAATTCACCTTTTGAAAAAGGTTTGGTTAAATAATCATTTGCCCCAGATTCCAAACCTTGAACTAAATCAGAGACTTGATTTTTTGCCGTCAACATAATAATCGGTAATTGGTTGACTGGATAGCGATCTCGAATGACCCTACAAACTTCAAAACCTGACATTTTGGGCATCATAATATCTAACAGCACCACAGCAAATTTTTCATTATCAATAACGGCTAACGCTTCAGGGCCATTTAGTGCCCGTGTCACTGAATAATTTTCAATAGTTAATTGATTTTCCAATACTTGTAGATTGACGGGATCATCATCGACAATCAATACACTAAGCATTTCATCTAGCTTAATTTGTTGGATTTCTTGGGTATCTTCATCTAAGAAAATCGCAGGTTCTTCTACTGTTTCAATATCGATAATGCTAGAGCTTAGAGCGGGTGGTTTTGCCGTTGGCTCTCGTAAACGTTCTAATAAAGCTTCAGTTTCATCTCCATGATCGGCAATATCTGTTGTTGATAGTGGCAATGTAAAACTAACCCGTGTGCCATGTCCTTCTGTTGATTGAATCCGAATCTCACCGCCATGTAATTCAACCAATTGTTTTGTAATTGAAAGACCTAAACCCGTTCCGCCAAATTCACGCGAAATTGAACCATCAGCTTGCTCAAATGGATTGAATACGGTTGATAATTTTTCACTTGGAATACCCAATCCAGAGTCTGTCACGGAAATCATTAACCAGCCTTCACTAAATTGCGAAGCAGACACATCAATGATGCCCTCATCTGTGAATTTAACCGCATTACCAATCAAATTGTGTAAAATCTGTTGAACTCTATTTTCATCTGCATCAACAATAATATCTTTTTCAATGCTATTGACTAATTCTATTGATTTTTTACCAATTAACGGTTGAGATAGAATAATTACAACTTCCACCAATATTTTCACTTCTATAGGTCTGATTTGTAATGCAATACTCTTATGCTTGAGTTTTGAAAAATCTAAAATATCATTGACTAAATTTGCCAGTCTGCGCCCACTGAACACAATCATAGATAGGTTTTCAATCACTTTAGGGGGTAATTTACCTGCAACTCCATCTAACATTGATTCAGCAATCCCAATAATACCGTTGATAGGGGTGCGTAGCTCATGGGATGTATTCGATAAAAAATCATCTTTTAAACGATCTAATTCTTTTAAATTTTCATTTTGTTGCTCAACTTGCTTCATATATTTGAGCAGATTATTTACCATGAGGGTAATGCTTTGCTTCAGTAATTTTAGTTCATTATTTGTATTAACTTCAATGGGATGATATAAATCTCCTTGAGCAATCAAGTTGACACTACGCACAATGCGCCGAATGGGATGCGTAATCCATGCGGAAATCAGAAAAGTGAATAAAATACTTAATAAAATTGCAATAATCCCTAAAAAGGTATGAAATGTTGCAATTCGTTCTAAACCTTGGTCAACAAGTTTTGTATTGTAAGTTAATTCAATGACTTTACTTGAGTCAGAAGGTGTGTTTTCTTTCTTTAAATTTAAAAAAAGATAGCGCGTCAATGATTTCTGTTTGAGATTATGAAATTCAATGGGAGTTTTGGTTTCGTACACTGTTTTAACAATATTCACTATTTTTTCAGAAGCTTTGGTTTCTTTTTCTGAACCAATGACATGGCCATGTCGACTGAAAATACGCACTTTATCCAAGGTGGGATTGATGGTACGTAAGCGTGAGGTGATTTTAGTTAAATCCAATTCTCCAATTAAACGTGAAAATTCATCAGAAACCAGTCCAAATTCCAAAACATATTTTCTGTCAGGCGTTGGCATATAAGCATATTTTCGAAAGACACCTGTTCGTGCTTCTGTGCCGAAATCACCATCAGCAAAACGACCTGTGGCAAAAATATCTTGCAGCACTTTATAAAATTCTGGGGTTTTTTCTTTAAAATTTAAATTGAGGTCTTTTGGATAGGTTGTGTATTCAACAATCCCTTCACGGTTGATTAAATATAAATCCATTTTGCCGCCAAACTGCATTTTTATTGCGTCTAAATCAATTTTCACAGGATCACGGCCTGCTTGTTCATAGGCTTGAATGAAGGGCTTAAATTTAGCTTGCATATCATGGCTTAAAAATTGGTCTAGGACACTATAGCCACTGTCAACCAGACGAATTGCATTTAAGATATTGTTTTCAGTCTGTTTTTGTAATAATTGGTAGGCATTTTCTAAATCGTATTTGGCATTGAGATAATCAAACACAGACATGGCTATCAAGATTGGGATAATCAGTAATAAAAATGCACCCATCAACGTATAGCGTAAAGGCACGTAAGGAGAGGATGATTGAACTGAGGTTTCTGCTGGATCAGACTGGGTAGGCTGCGTCATTATTTATAGCCATAGTAAATTTATTTTATTCCATTACTTTAAATACGGAAAAAATGCTAGACGCTGGTTATTATAATTGTGTGCTGCTTAGCTCATTTGATTCTGCTAAGAGGGTCGTAGCGATTCGTATTAATTAAATATTGGCTTGTTTATATGAGTTATATTATATAGTTATTGACAAAGATATGTGCAAATTTATCGTCAAGCTCATAGAATGGTCTTTGAATCAAAATGACAATAGCTTACCTATAATATGAAGTTAACCAGAGTCAATTGATATTATTTAACATGAGAAAAGCAAAAATATTCCTGATTACCCATAATGATCAGCGAAAATTAAGAAGGCGATAAGGCAAGGAAGGAGTTCTGAGAGCCACATAAGCCAAACAGGGTAGTTAAAGAGATAGCAAAATTCAGCCTGAAATACACAATAACATTATAATAACCAAGCTGCGTACAAGAATAAAGTTAATTGTTGTATTATGCTTTTTAACATTTAAGTTTTATGATGTGCAATGCTTGATGCCACCAGTGAGATACGCATGGAATTTACAACTGATTTTTGCAAACTAAAAATACAGCTCGATAGCAATGAATTACAAAATATATTAAACCAATTTCAGCCACAAGATTGGATAAGCCATGGCATAGAAACCAGTGGAAATGAGTCAGTTATGTTAATTTCGGCTGGTGGCACTTATAATACAGATTACGCATTATCTGCACCCGCTGAACCGACACCTTATTTAGATAATTGCCTTTATATTCAAAAGTTTTTAACCGTTTTAAATCTCCCTGTTTCACGTTGCCGTCTAGTCAAATTACCTGCAAATATGGCAGCTCCAACAAAAATACCAGCTCACTACCATTGGTTTAGACATAGCGCAATTTATATCCCAGTCCAAACCCAAACAAGCATAGATTTTCACTGTGGCACGAGCCAAATTTTTATGCAAACAGGTGAAGCATGGATTGCAAACCCCAATCAAGCCCAAAGTTTGGCCAATAACAGTGAACAAGATTGCGTCTATTTAGTGGTGGATGTCAAACATTCTAAACAGCTAAATTTATTAATGACTAAGGCTCTGGATAAAAATCAACAAATCGAGCAAATTAAACCAGATTTCAAAACAGAGATTAAACTGAATTTACCGCGTTTTCGATTCGACGTATTCACCCCTGCTGAAATCGAATTATTGACCGATCGACTATCAAAAATTGTCCAAGCATCAGATATTACCACCCAAGCTTTTAGCGGCTATCAAAATACATTAACCAGTTTCAAAGCAGAATGGGAATTGAGTTTTGCACAATTTGCTAATCAACACGCAGGTGAAATGGCGTATTACGATGCAATTTTATCTTTTAAAGAAAATGTATTACCAAAAATTCGCCGTTGGATTGCTAAAGACCCTCAAGCACAAGCAATTATTGAAACGATGACCTCATTATTACAAGTTGCCGTTCGCCCTGCACCGAGTAAAGTAGGTCAAAAATTCCTCTCGCGTCAGAAAACATTACCGCATATTGATTGGCAATCACTGTATCAAGCGACTGAAAAATTTGAAGATCAGGCCAGTTATAAATGCTTGTCTCAAGATGCTTTACGTGAATTATTGCCGCATTTCCGCATTGCAGATAGCTTGGACAAACGCTATCCATCCTTAGCAAAACAATGGCCAAATAAAGCAGATTTAACCGCTGCGATACAACAGTTATTAAATGTTGGCTTATTGAAAGAACGCTTTGCAAACCCTAAATTTGATCGACCGATCTTTATCGTTTCTGCACCTCGTGCAGGCAGTACTTTGTTATATGAAACCTTAGCGAAATTCCCTGAAATTTGGGCAATCGGCCAAGAAAGTCATGAAATTATCGAAGGGATCAAAGCGTTACACCCTGAAACCTACAACTATAGCTCTAACCGCTTAACCGCAGAGCATTCAACGCTTGATGTGGAAATGCATTTGCAACAACGCTTTGCTCGTCAATTGCATGATAGTCAAGGTAAATTGCTGTTAGATTATCCTGTTGCCGAACGTCCTCAGAGTTTGCGATTCTTAGAGAAAACCCCAAAAAATGCGTTAAGAGTCAGTTTTCTTAAAAAAGTATTCCCCGAAGCTTTATTTATCTTTTTATACCGTGATCCACAAGAAAATGTCAGCAGCATGTTAGAAGGGTGGCGTTCAAGAAGTTTCATTGCTTACAAACAATTACCTAAATGGCCTCATAAAAATTGGTGTTTCTTGTTACCGCCTGAATGGCAGCAGAATTTACAAAATAAACCCTTAGTTGAAATTGCTGGCGAACAATGGCGAGCTGCCAATTATTATATTTGGGAAGATTTAAAAACCTTAGCCCCTGAAGATTGGTATTTTGTGCATTACCATGATTTAGTTAAAAATACTGAGCAAGTCGTGCACGATATTAGTGATTTTGCCGGCTTAACTTGGCATCAAGAAATTGAACAATCATTGTCGAAAGGCTTAAGTGTGTCTAAAATGGCTTTGTCTGCACCCTCGCCCGATAAATGGCGTAAACATACCTATGAATTGGATATGGTGTTGCCGAAACTAGAACCCTTTGCACGTCGCGTGGAACTTGAATTATGCCAAAAATAGTCTCTAAAATTGATTTAACTTCTGAAGCGTGTTTAGCCGATGAAATTGAGTTTTTACTACCCGTGACTGAATTTGCACAAAATCCACAGGCCATTTTATTAACAGGTTCGACAGGATTTTTAGGCGTTTGTTTATTAAATGAATTACTGCTTAAAACTCAAGCTCAGATTTACTGTTTAGTTCGCGCCAAAGATGAAGCTATCGGCTTTGAACGGATTAAAGAACAGTTAGAATTTTATCAGTTTTGGCAGCCTGAATGGGAAAGCCGTATTATGGCGGTAATTGGTGATTTAGCTAAACCCGTGCTGGATTTGACTGATGCACAATTTTCTGAATTAAGTGAAAAAATAGACATTATTTATCATAATGGTGCGTATGTGAATTCAATGCGCCCTTATGCCAGTTTAAAATCATCCAATGTACTGGGCACAAAGGAAGTATTACGTTTAGCCAGTTTAGTTAAAACCAAACCTGTGCATTTTATTTCTACTTTAGCAGTCTTTTTCAGTCCTGTGCATAATGGACAAGTGATTACAGAAAATATTAAGCCTAGCGACACCTTGCAAGGGGGTTATAAGCAAAGTAAATGGGTTGCGGAACAATTAATTTTACGAGCGGGTCAACGCGGTTTGCCGTGTAATGTGTATCGTCCAGGGCGGATTATGGGGCACAGTGAAACGGGTATTACAGGCAATATGACTGATTTGCTGACCACGGTGTTAAAAGGCTGTATTGAAATTGGCCAAATCCCTGATAGGGAAAATATGGTCAATATCGTGCCTGTGGATTATGTGAGTCGTGCTATTGTTGATTTAGCCTTGCAGCAACGTTTTGGTGAGTCATTTCATTTAATCAATCCACAACCGGTGTCGTGGTTAGATTTAGTACAAATGGTGCGTAATTTGGGTTATTCGCTGGAGGCTAAAGATTATGATGATTGGTCAGAAACATTGAAAAGCTTTGCGGCTCAAAAATCTAATGATAAAGTCTACTCTCCATTACTTTTATTGTTACGTTCTTCATCCGCCTTTTTTGCTAAAAAACCTAAGTTTGATACAAATTCAACTCAAAGCCAGTTAAAAGACCAAGCAATTACTTGTCCGCCAGTGAATCAGATTTTGGTCGAGCGTTATTTTAAACATTTCCAAAATATGCAACACATTCCTGCACCTAAATAACAGACATTCAGTGTAAACAGGAGCAACGTGATGTTGCTCTTAAACAACTCATCTTAATTTATAAAATATTTCTGAATTGATCCCAGTCTTTTAACGTTTCTACATGCCGAAATCCACATTTTGTATAAACTAGTGGACATCTGCCGATATAATTATGTAAATTAATAGGCTTATAAAAAACTTGCATACATAGTAAATATTATGTGGAATACGCTTTCACATCTATAAACCAAAGGAGAAGTGAATGCAGTACGCAAATCCAAATACTGAAGGTGCAGTTGTTAACTTTAAAGACAGCTATGATAATTTTATTGGTGGTGAGTGGGTTGCACCTGTAGACGGTGTTTATTTTGATAATATTTCCCCTGTTAATGGTAAACCTTTTTGCAAAATCCCCCGTTCTAATGAGAAAGATATTGAGCTTGCATTAGATGCAGCACATGCCGCTAAAGAGGCTTGGGGCAAAACGTCAGTAACAGAACGTTCTAATATTTTGTTGAAAATCGCGGATCGTGTTGAAGCCAATTTAGAAATGTTGGCAGTAGCTGAGAGTTGGGATAATGGCAAAGCGGTGCGTGAAACCCTGAATGCTGATATTCCATTAACCGCTGACCATTTCCGTTATTTTGCAGCTTGTATTCGTGCGCAAGAAGGCAGTGTTGGCGAAATTGATGAGAAAACCGTGGCGTATCATTTCCACGAGCCGCTCGGTGTTGTCGGTCAAATTATTCCGTGGAATTTCCCTATTTTAATGGCAGCATGGAAATTAGCACCTGCTTTAGCCGCAGGCAATTGCGTGATATTAAAACCAGCAGAACAAACCCCCGCATCCATTCTAGTCATGATGGAAATCATTGGTGATTTATTACCCAAAGGCGTATTAAATATCGTCAGTGGTTTTGGTGCAGAAGCAGGTAAAGCTTTAGCTACCAGCACTCGGATTGCCAAAATTGCATTTACAGGCTCAACCCCTGTTGGCTCATTGATTATGGAATATGCTGCGAAAAATGTGATCCCATCCACAGTCGAATTGGGCGGCAAATCACCAAACGTTTATTTCTCTGACATCATGAATCATGAAGATGAATATTTAAGCAAATGTGTTGAGGGCGCGGTATTAGCCTTTTTCAACCAAGGTGAAGTATGTACTTGTCCATCTCGCTTGTTGATTCAAGAAGATATTTATGACAAATTCATCGGCATGGTGATTGAGCGAGCCAATCAAATTAAACGCGGCAGCCCATTGGATACGGAAGTGATGGTGGGTGCACAGGCTTCACAAGAGCAATATGATAAGATTTTGAGTTATTTAAAAATTGGTCGTGACGAAGGTGCAGAAGTCTTGATCGGTGGCGGTGCTGAAAAACTAGGTGATGGTTATGGCGATGGTTATTACATTCAGCCGACTTTATTGAAAGGCACGAATAACATGCGCGTATTCCAAGAAGAAATTTTTGGCCCTGTGGTTTCTGTCACCACATTTAAAGATGAAGCGGAAGCTTTAGCAATTGCAAATGATACTGAATTTGGCTTAGGTGCAGGCGTTTGGACACGGGATATGAATTTATCTTACCGTATGGGTCGTGGCATTCAAGCGGGACGGGTTTGGACAAATTGTTATCATATTTATCCAGCACACGCGGCATTTGGTGGTTATAAAAAATCAGGTGTTGGGCGTGAAAATCATAAAATGATGCTTGACCATTATCAACAAACTAAAAATTTATTAGTCAGTTATGATGTCAATCCGTTAGGCTTTTTCTAAATTATTTAAAGATAGTTTTTCTCTTTTCTCGTTCCACGCACTGCGTGGAATGACTTATAGACGCACTAGCGTCTTGATATTTATGGACGCTGGTGCGTCCTGTTAGATGACGACGCGGTGCGTCGTCACAAGTTACAAGTTACGTTAGTCACTTCTAAAAAGGCAAGTTCAAACTTGCATCAATCGCTAAGAATTGGCGACGGAAATCTTGCTGAATCCGTTCTAATCCTGCCTGTGTTTCCGCCTCAAACCGAATCACTAAACACGGTGTTGTATTCGATGGACGTACCAAACCCCAACCATCAGCGAAATCAGCCCGTAAACCATCAATGGTTATAATCTCAGCCGCTTCAAATTTAAAGCTATCAAGCACTTTCTTCATTAATTCAAAATTTTCACCCTCTTTTTCTAGTTCTAACTTTAATTCTGGGGTGCTCACAGCATTCGGTAGCGCAGTAAAAATTTCCGTCGGTGTCCGCTCATCTTTGGCTAAGATTTCCAACAAACGTGCAGCGGTATACAAAGCATCATCAAAACCATACCAACGCTCTTTAAAGAAAATATGCCCACTCATTTCACCCCCAAGTAGGGCTTGTTCTTGTTTGATTTTAGCTTTAATTAGCGAATGCCCCGTGCACCACATCACAGGTTTGCCGCCTTGTTCTGCAATGCTTTTACCCAGATGACGGCTGCATTTCACATCGTATACAATCGCCGCATTTGGATTACGGTTTAAAATATCAGTGGCATATAAAATCATTTGACGGTCTGGCCATACCACTTGTCCATCGGCATCGACTACGCCTAAACGGTCGCCATCGCCATCAAAGCCAAGTCCTAAATCTGCGCCTGTTTCTTTGACGGTCTTGATTAAATCTTCTAAGTTTTTCAACACCGTTGGATCGGGATGGTGATTGGGGAAATTACCATCCACTTCGCAAAATAATTCGATTACTTCACAGCCCAAAGCTTTTAATAATTGTGGTGCTAAATGACCCGCCGCGCCATTGCCACAATCAACCACGACTTTAAACGGGTGCTTTAATTTGACATCTTGCACAATGCGTTGCACGTAATCTTGTTGAATATCTAGGGTTTTTAATTGTCCTTCACCCGTAATAAAGTCCTGTTGTTCCACACGGCGTCTTAGGGTTTGAATCGCATCGCCTGCCAAAGTATCCCCATCAATCATGATTTTCATGCCGTTGTAATTCGATGGATTATGGCTACCTGTGAGCATCACGCCACTACCTGTTTTTAAATGATAAGTAGCGAAATACAGCACAGGAGTTGGAATCATCCCAATATCGATGACATCACGCCCCGCCATACGCAGACCTTTAATCAGAGCTTGAATTAATTCAGGTCCTGACAATCGTCCATCACGTCCAACAGCCACGGTTTTTTGATTTTTTAAAGCGGCTTCACTGCCAATCGCTTGCCCAATTTGGGTCACAATGTCAGGGGTTAAGCTCTCGCCAACAATGCCACGAATATCATACGCACGGAAAATAGACACGAAATCATCCTTTTTTTGAATTTTGTTTGATATTTATAAATTAATTAAAATTTGTAGATGTTTTGGTAATAGCCATTTTCATCCAGTTGAATTTTATAGTGTGCTACATTTTTCATTCCTAAATATTCAAATCTTAGTTTATTTTCAAGCCATTCTTGCGTTAATACGAAATTTGTATTTTTTTGAGCATCAAACTTAGCTTCATGAATTTTAAGATCAGTTAAGTAATCAGTTCTGTATGCTGTATAAAAGTGAAATTGAATATCCGAAAAGCCAAGGATTTTGGTAACGGCAAGTCCATTAAGCAGTGAGCTTTCAAACTGTTCTTTCACACCTTTCCATTTTGAGCGTTTAATAGTTTGTTTACATTCAATGATATGCAATTCAATCTTGTTGTTATCCCATAGAAAAATTGTACTATCTGCCATTTTCTCATTTTTTAGATAAGGGATTGGTTGGCGGTGGTTTTCTTTCGCATGAATATTAGTTTTTTGTAAGCGAAATCCTGTTTTTTTGGTAATACATTTAATCTCTGCAAATCCGCTACTTTCTGTTTCTGTAATTATAAATTCTTCATTTGGATTGATTCTTTGACACCAATCTTGTTTAATAAAGTATTCCAATCGGTCTTCAATTGAAAGTAATACCATAATTTAACCCTCATCTTCATCATCTTGAATAGTGAAAGCTTCTTTGGAAAGATCATAAATTGCATCAGTAAAAGTAGGTGCAGAAAAACCAAATTCTTTTATTGGCAAAGATTTAATTGTTGTCCCTTCTGGAGTGACTTGGAATTGATAAGCACGAACATCTTCCGGTGATAATAAATCAGCTTCGGTATAGCCTAATTTTTCACATAAAGCGTCTTTATTTGGATGTTGAGATAGGGCGATAAAATTATTAATTTGTTGGAAAACGGTATCACTGTGTGTCGTCATCCAAATGGGCAAACCATTATTAACCAGTTGCACTAAATAACGCACTAGAAGCCGTTGCATATTTAAATGTAAATGGGCTTCTGGTTCTTCAATAATGAATCTTTTAAGAGCAAATTTATCTAAAGATTTTAGAAAAATAATGATTGGAGCAAGTTCACTTACTAAGGAAGACGTAAGATGAAATGGCAATTTTTCGCTTGTTCTATCTGGTTGAAAATAATAATCTGGTGCAATGCTATTGTGATTTTGTTTGATTCTGCCTTTTAAAATTTCTTTTTCAATTTTGTCAGTGATTTGAATATGTTTTCCAGCTTCAATCATTTCTGCATTAACTAAAGCTTGTAAAAATCGAACAAGAGGCAACGGTAAAGTGGTTTTTTGAGAATCAATGGACAAGCTAAAACTATCTAATAAACCTGTCATTAAAACTTTATAAGTTTGCATAAACGAAGTTCTGGAGGCAGGTAAATATAAATAATGGTAAGGGTGAGTTGTTGTAGTAACTTGTTGAATAATTGTTAAGTTAATAAATTTCAGCAAATTAAAATGATTATGATTGAAGGCGGTTTTTATTTCTATCATATTATTATCAAATAAACAATGAGACTCTCGACGGAAGGATTTATCCTCGGATTGCTGTATATTGCCAATTTTAACTTTCAAGCTATCAAGACATGAATCAAAATTTATGGCTAAATGACCAATTGACAAGTCTTTTTTGCTAAAGATTTTTTCAACTAATAATTGCTTTTTTTCTGTCAACAAATTATTAAGCCATAAAATGGAATGCTTTATAACTTTTTTAGGCACAATTATATTTGCATCATTTGTTAAAGTTGGCTCTATTTCCCTTAACCAATTTTCACAAAAAATATAATTTTCATTATTTAAAGGAGGTTCATTGGGAAAAAGCTCTCTTTGAAACGAAAGTAGCCCCCACAACAATGACATCAAATAACTTTTACCCGCACTGTTATCACCCACAAATAGCAACATCGGGGCAATTTCAATATTGGCTTCTTGAATTGGGCCAAAATCTTTAACTTCCAACGTCCAACGCGGTTGATAATGTGACATGGAAAACATTCCTCCTGAAAATTAAATTCCTTTTGATTCTACTCGAAACTATTTTAAAACGCATTAGATTTGAGTTCTGTGCTCTGCGCCCCTATTATCACTGTGTTAATTTCTATTGTGAACAGGATGCTTATGGAAGCCAATCATTTTGACGCGCTTAGACAACATTTAGGACAACACATTGTTGGGCAACAACATTTAGTCAATAGTATGTTGATTTGTCTGCTGAGTGATGGGCATTTACTGGTAGAAGGGATGCCGGGTTTGGCAAAAACCACTGCGATTAAAAGCCTTGCTGGTGTGATTGAAGGTGATTTTCATCGTGTCCAATTTACCCCCGATTTGCTCCCCGCTGATTTAGTCGGGACAGATATTTATCAACATGAAACCAGTGAATTTGAATTTCGCCCTGGCCCTTTATTTCATAATATTATATTGGCGGATGAAATCAATCGTGCACCACCTAAAGTTCAATCAGCACTATTAGAATCAATGGCAGAACGCCAAATCACCGTAGGACAAAAAACCTATCAATTACCTGAATTATTTCTGGTTTTAGCAACACAAAACCCAGTGGAACATGAAGGCACATACACATTGCCAGAAGCGCAATTAGATCGTTTCTTATTTCACGTCAGAGTGGACTATCCTAACCGTGAAGAAGAATTAAAGATTTTAGATTTACTGGAAAATCCACAAGCCACTCAATTCGAAGCAGAAATAAAATTCACCCAAGCTGATATTTTTGCCGCGCGTGAGTCAGTGAAACAAGTTTATTTATCTGCAAAATTGAAAGAATACATTGTCGATATTGTACGCGCCACACGAATCCCCGAAGCTTACGACCCAGATTTAGCTCGTTGGCAACGTTTTGGAGCATCGCCTCGCGCCAGTATCGCCTTAACTCGCTGTGCTAGAGCATGGGCATGGTTACAGGGCGAAGAATATGTATCACCTGAGCATATTCAATACGTGTTGCCAGAAGTATTACGCCATCGGATTTTACTGTCATTTGAAGCTGACGCGGATGCAGTGACACCAGATCAGTTTATTCAACGATTATTAGAAGTGGTGGCCATTCCATAAAAAGGCGAAAGGACTGGTTTGCAAAATAAGTTTGTGCCGCCAGTCCTAGATTTTAAAAGTGATTGATATTTAAAGTATAAAAGGACTGCCAGTCCAACATACAACCCGAAATTGACTATATACATTAATTTGTATCTTTAAATAGCTGAATTCAAAGGTTATTCATTCATAATCCAGTTGCTTAGTATATTTTGAATTTCATCAAGTAAGGTTTTTTTCTGATAACTGCCTTTTTGGAAAATCGTACTCACATGCTGTTCTAATTGACGGCGTTCTGTACTGGATAAATCTTTGGCGGTCAAAACAATAATAGGAATTTTGCACCAATCTGAATGTTGACGTAAGCGTTCTGCAAACGTAAAGCCATCCACAATTGGCATCATCAAATCTAACAAAATCAAATCAGGTGTATGTTTCTCAAGTAAATGTAACGCAACTTGCCCATTTTCAGCTAATAACACGTCACAACCCAAACGTTCTAAAGTCTGCTGCATCATCATGCGGGTCATTTCATTATCTTCTGCAACCAGTATTGTGGCCTTTTCATAACCATCAAACCCACATTTCTCCAAAGCGTGCACCAAAGACTCACTATTGATTGGCTTCGATAAATAATCGGTTGCACCCAAGCGATAGCCCTTTTGCTTTTCATCAACCATTGATAACATAATGACAGGAATATGTTTTAAATTGGGGTCGGATTTCAGTTGAGATAATACTGTCCAGCCATCTGTTTCAGGCATCATCACATCTAAAGTAATTGCATTAGGATGTAACTTACGCGCCAAATTCAAGCCTTCCTTACCATTCGAAGCCACAACAACTTGATAAGCTAACTTTTGTAAATGCCCAGAGATTAAATGACCTGTTTCAGGATCATCATCAATGACTAACACAAATTTAGCTTTGGATTTTGTAGGCTGCATCGCCGGAAAATCATCCACTGACTGACTGGGTTTATAAGGTACTTTGGGTTTGTTCACTTCAGCAGGCAGACTGACAATAAATGTTGTGCCTTTGCCCAGCTCACTTTCAACCTCAATATCACCACCCATCATGTGAGCAAATTCCAAACAGATGGTTAATCCCAACCCTGTACCACCATAGCGGCGAGTAATAGACGCATCAGCTTGGGTAAATGGTTTGAATAAAGTGTCAATCTGGTCTGGCTTCATGCCAATACCTTCATCAATGACCCTAAAGACAATGACATCCTCATTACCAATTCGCTCTCGTAATACACTGAGCAAAATTTCACCATTATCAGTAAATTTAGTCGCATTACTTAACAAGTTGAATAATATTTGTCGGACTTTAGTCAAATCCGCATACATAATACCTAGGGTATTTTGCTCGGTTAAGATTAAGCTATTGTGATTTTTATCAATGACGGGCTTAATCGCGGCTGCGACTGAATACAGTATTTGGGAAACTTGAAAATGTTCTAAATACAACTCCATTTTGCCTGTTTCAATTTTAGAAATATCTAAGATGCTATTGATAATACCCAGTAAATGTTCACCTGAAGAAATGATTTTTTCTAGATCAGATGAATATTCATTGACTTCATCTTCTTCAAATTCTTCGTGTAATAATTCACTATAGCCAATAATCGCGTTAAGCGGCGTGCGTAATTCATGTGACATATTGGCTAAAAACACACTTTTGGCTTGAGTAGCTTGCTCAGCCGCTTCCAAAGCTTGACTTAATTCAATGCTCTGCTGCTCCAATTGCTGGCTTTTTTCTTGACTGGTTGCAAGGGCTTTCTGGGTTTGTAGCTGCTGTTCTGCTGCATGTAAAGTGATGGCAATATGGGTGGTAGCTTGTTGTAGAAAGTGCTTTTGGGTTTCAGTGGGCGATCTTAAAAAGCCTAGCTCCAAAACACTTTTAACTTTATTTTTTAACAAAATAGGCACAAAATAAATTTGATAATAAGTCTTAGTGAGCAAACCATCTTGTAGGCAAAAATCGCGTTCATCACTGATAGTGACTAATTTAGGCTGTTTGTCATGCGCCACTTGACCAACTAAGCCTTCGCCTAAGGAATAAGTATGTATTTTTTGATGTGGTAACGGTGCATAACTGGCAATTGGCGTTAATTCAGTCAGTTGTAAATGGTAAAAATAAGCCGTAACTAAATCCAAACGTTCGGCAAAGACCTGTAAACTTTGTTCTGCAAACTGCTCTATATCCATTTCGCCACGAGTGGATTCCGCTAATTTACGTAAACTTTCATTGAGCCAATTTTGATGTTCAGCCCGTTCTAAAGCCACATCTTTTTCCGCCACACTGATGGAAAGCCCTGACATCATATTATTAAAACTTTCAGTTAATACCCCAAATTCATCTTGACGAATGAGGTTTACAGGTTGGTCAAATTCGCCCTTAGCAATGCGTTGAGCACCTAACATCAACTGATAAACAGCATTCAATACATTACGTTTAAATACCCAATAAATAGCTATACTCAACACTAAAATCATCACTAAATAATGGGTGAGTTGAGTAAATAAGGTTTCCCACATGTGTTTTTCTAAGCGCAAGGTATTAATACCCACCACCACAGTTCCCAATAATTCATCCTCATCCTGAATCGGGAATTTAAGCTGGATGATATTAGGATGGTATTGTAAGTAACGTATTAAAACTGCAATGTCTTTTTGCCCCGTCATTTGAATCGCATGATGAATCAGTGGCTTTTCTGGATCAAAATGAGTGGTCATATTATTGCCTTTATTATCTAAGACAACCGTATAGCTTACATCAGCTTGCGATACGGCATCTTGAACAAAATGATCTAGGCTTTCAAAATCGTAGGCATAAATGGCTTCAGGACTGATTCGGGCAATAAATTTCCCCAGAATTTGTCCTTGTTCAGATAAGTTGTGTTTCAGTTGGCGGTATTGGCTGTATAAGTTGTAGCTGGTGGTCAAACTTAGTGCAACGATGAGGATGGCCACAACCATTAATATAAATTGGGCACTCAGACTATATCTTGTTTGCGATAAGGTAAATTTCAGTTCTTGCATAGGGCTTTTAAAGTAAAGGTTTAGCAAAGCACTCAATCTGATGTTACAGTACCAGATCAATTTAGGGTAGTCCTATAGATTATAGTGCCTATGATTAAAAAAAATTTA
>JADGDW010000252.1 GCA_016744725.1 Candidatus Albibeggiatoa sp. nov. BB20
CTAATTCTTTAATGACAACAGGGCTTGGTCGCCCTGTATCCCGGCTTTCAGCCGCCAAGCCTCTAACCCACCCGTCTTTAGCGGGTGGTTGTTTAGTCTGGGGATAATACAGGGCGTGGGGTTTTGTATAGAGCACAAATAAAAGGTTTAGGCTCTCTCAAAAGAGTTCAAATCAGTTCTATACACCATCCCAAGTTTTTTCAAATTATCCTAAATTGGGTTTTTTGCCGCACCAAACTGAGGGCTATTCAGAGTGCTGTTTTCAGCCGTTCCACTTCTTCACAATAGCATTTTCACCTGCTCTTTAACTAATTATTATTCTTGCTGTCATTCTTTTATACATACTCTTGATTTATCCTTTTGGGTTTTTCTCTTGTGCCTTTGGCATACCTAGACTAGAGCGTTACGATAAAATGATCTGTAAAAATATAAACTTTTAGATAACACTGTATTGTCATAATTCCATGTTTTAATCCTTTGTTTCTTATCCATTTAGAAGGAAAATACCATGCAGCAACGATTGTTTTGCCTACTTCTATTACTGGCGGGGTTTATGCCAGCCGTCTATGCAGATCACCACTGTGAAAATTTAAAATGCACTTATGATGTAAGCTTAGAAAAATCTGGCTTTTATATTTTAGGAACAGGTTTAAATCCTCAAGAAAGCGACGATATTTACACCACAAACATTGAGAATACACCTGACACAGCATTGGCAACAAATATTGGTATTGGGGTTATTATTGAGCAGACTTTTCAACCAACACTCACTTTTACTTTAGTTGAACGTGCTGCAATCACAATTGAAAGCACTGAATTCACAGAACAAGTTGAAACCTTCCCTTTACTTATTTCCTCTGATGAAACGGGCGACGTTATATACCAAAATGAAATATTAGGTACAGATGAAGTCATTACGCCTATTTTAGGAGAAGGCACTTACAATTTATCTATTGCTAGCACGGAAGGTATTTTTATCCTTTATATACGTGCGGAAGGTTTGGCTACGCAATCTCAGTTTAACGTTGCTTTAAATACCGACAATGCAGTTTCCTATTTAGCGGCTAATTTAGAAGCAGGTGACGTACAATTCTCTACGGAATTTGTTAAATTAGCCCCTGCTTTTTCAGTGTTCTATCAAGAAGAAGATGGCAATTTAAGCCTTGTATTTTCCAGTGAAACTGACACCAATGCGCCAGATAATGGCGGTGATGACGTTGCCGAATTACCTAATCTTGTGATTGAAAATGATATTGAACTCGCTAGCGTTGATTTCGATGGTGGTATCAGTGGTTTAAATTTAAGCGTTGGCTTAGGCAGTGGCGCGTTTCGTGGTGATGAACCCAATACGTTTTATACAGTAACAGATAGAGGTCCTAACATTCCTTGTGATGATACTGCAGATATTATCGGTGCGGCTGAATTTTGCCGTAATCCAGATAACAGCGTTAATGAAAATGGCAAAGTCTTTCCAATTCCAAGCTTTACTCCCAGTATTTATAAATTCAAATTGGTTAAAAATCCAGATGGTGGTATCGGCACACAACAAATTGAACGGATTTTATTAAAAAACAGCAGTGGTACACCGATTACAGGTTTAAGCAATCCGCTTGAAGTGATGGATACAGAAGGCAGTTTCAGCAACACAGGTCAATTTGTTGAATACGATGTGGAAGGTTTAGATACAGAAGCTTTAGTCAGATTAAGCGATGGCACATTTTGGTTAGCGGAAGAATACGCGCCAAGTTTAGTTCACGTTGCAGCCGATGGCACAATTTTAGAGCGTGTCGTCCCTGCTGGTGTTGAAGGCGATTTGAGTGCTGCGGATTATCCTATCACAGGCAGATTACCTGCAATTTTACAAAAACGCCCACTTAATCGTGGGGTTGAATCAATTGCAGTAAGCCCAGATGAACAGTTTTTATATTTTATCATGCAAAGCCCTTTATCAAATCCTGATGCAGCAGCTTATAAAGCGTCTCACAATGTGCGTTTATTTAAATTAGGTTTGGAAAATGGTGAAATCACAGACGTAATCGCAGAATATGCGTATATGATTGATGACATTGTAGACTTCCCATTAGATGCTAAAATCAATCAAAATAGTGTCAAAATCAGTGAAATGATCGCTTTAGACGCTGACGTGTTAGTGATTTTAGAACATGTAACAAAACAAACTAAATTATTCATTGTTGATTTAGCAACAGGCGACAATATTTTAAATTCCGATTGGGATAAATTAGACACAGCCCCATCATTTGAATTGTCTGATGTGAACAGCTTTGCCGTTGAAAAACAAGCATTATTTGATTCTGCTTTATCATTACCAAATTTGAGTAGTAAAATTGAAGGTATCGCATTATTAGATAATTACATCGTATTGATTAACGACAATGATTTTGGTATTTCTGGCGCGAAAACAGAAGTCACATTGCTTCCTTTAGTTGAAGATGCTGACGCAAGTTTGTAGCCTCCTATCGCTGGTGATACTGCATTTAGCATGACCTTGATGTACCTTAACGATCATCTTAAACAAAACCTATCGTGTTGGTACTAACTCATTTGTGGCTTCGGGTCGCGATGGTTATGCGACATTTGGTAAAGTGTTAGATGAGCGTGGTGGCATTGATACCTATTTTGATTATGCTGAATCATTCGTGAATTACGTACGTGAAATCGGCACAATTAACAAACCTGCATTAATAGGTGTGACCTTTATTCCTTAAGGTGAAGGTTAATTTACCTTAACTTTCTTAGGTCGTTATGAAACAGGCATTTTTGATGAAAGTGCAGCAGAAATTGTCAGTTATAATCCTGTATTAAAACGTTTATTTGTAGTGAATGCGAATCAAGTCACGGTTGAAGTATTAGATATTTCTAATCCAGTACAGCTGACAACAAGTGAGTGTTTTAGATGTATCTGCATTGGACGATGTCGCAAACAACATAAGTGTGAAAAACGGCATCGTAGCTATTGCAGTTGAAGAAGCCGAGGTAAACGACTTTATTCGTCAGGAGCGTGAAAAATGGGATTGACGTTTGTAAACAACTATCAATGTTGCTCAGGCAATGCAGATAGAATTGCTCTAAGTGCTTTATTTACTGATTCAGAAGTCTGAAACACTTTTGCAATATCAGTATCTAGTGTGACTGTAATTTGCTCTTGTTGTTTTGCAAAGCGGTTTGGCTTCGGTGTAGTCAAAAGTATATCCTGGTAAAAGTTTGGTTTCGTTCATAATCTATTTTCTCTTAGTTTGTTGCTTTGCGAGCACTATATGATGTAAAAATTTCTGTCAATCTTAATTAGAACATTCAATAATGTTGTACATAGATTTCTTGTCTGGAGAACCTATCCAAATTTTTTGCTTTGAGTGACGTTTCCCAAATTTGTATTCTAGATTGCAATGAATCCGTTTTTCATCAAGATTGTAAGCCGTCAGCAAAATGGTGGCTAAAATTGTACCAATTGTTTCCATGATATTTTTCCTTAAAATTAATGTTTGGGCAAATTTTATGGACTTTTTTTGCCGCTAATTAAATAATTACTTTATCTAGGTAATTTGATTCAATGTGATAAGGGAGATTGTATGGATTTTTTTAAACATCGTGAAATATCAATGACATTCATGGTTTAATGTGGTGGAGTTGAGTGTATGGATTTTTTTTGGCACTGATGTAGATATTTTTTGGTTTATACACAAAAATGAAGTAGAACAACGTGGACATATCCCAAGTTCAGTACTATATTGGGTACTGTAAGAAGGATTAACGCTTTATGAAAAAGGCAACTTAGCAAGAGCTTATTGAGAAGTGAGTATGAAAAAATACAATTCATATTTAGAACATTATTATGAAACCTCTGATAAATTCCAAAATAAAATTATTAAATTAGGGCTAAATATTATTGTTGATAAAGTAGGAAATTTTGGAAAAGAAACACCTTACACA
>JADGDW010000253.1 GCA_016744725.1 Candidatus Albibeggiatoa sp. nov. BB20
GTGCTTATACCTTATCGGCAAGCACATCCTGAAGTAAGTATTTTTTTTAAAGAATGCTTATTAGATGATTTAAATCAAAGACTAAGTCATGAACAAATTGATTTTTCTGTCATACCTAGCAATATATCCACAGAACAGCAGCAAAACCACTTTTTCTATGCCGAAAATTTATATTATTTACCACAGGAATCGGGGTCTAACCCTCAAAAAGTATTTCAATACCGAATTAATGAATTGCCTGAAGCACAAGTTATTTTGACAGGTGGTGGTTGTGGTTTGAATGGTTATTTAGAGCATATTTTTAAACAAGAAAAAGCTAAATTGCAAAGCTATCCGGGTCAAGCTTTAAGCTATAAAGTTATTGAAGAATGGGCTTCTTTAGGAATTGGAGCAGGGATTTTACCCAAAGCCAAAATTTCAACAGAGAATAAAATGGCGCGGCCACTATTATTGAGTAATGGGCAAATGGCAAGTTTTTCTTATGAATGGGTATGGCGCAATGATATGTCAGCAAGACAGGATATGGTGGATTTTATTGATTATATAACCAATACTATTCCCGCATTAATCCGAGGAGAACAGCAGTTAGCCGCAGCGTGATGAAAGAGATAGTAAATTTCCTTTTTATATATTAGGACTCTGCCAGTCTTTGAAGGACTGACAGTCCTGAGAATGAGGCATGTTGAGAACGCTCAAGATGGAATTCACTATGAGACGACTTTGCTTTCATTCTCTACAATTTTACTGCTCTATCCTCATTGGGTCTCTAAACTGTTTTTTTGAAATTTTAGGGATTTTCCAAGTGTCTAAGGTTTCATTTTCAGTTTGATGCGATTGGCCTTTAAACGTTCTAGTACCTCATTACCCAAGCTTTCAGGTTTTAGAATCCCCGCCTCACGTAATTTTGTATGTAATTGGCCATTATTATCTTCCTGCTGCAAGCTCATTGCGGCTTTCATTTCATCGTTTTTACGCTGTTGCTTTTCTCTAATCCGTTCTAAAGAAGCTTTGGCTGAACGCAGTGCAGAATCAGAGTGAGTGAATTGCGCAGAAGCTTGTATATTGGCTTTTTGCACACTTTCCATGGTTTTGACAACGCTAATTTCACGCTCCATGGAATGAATATTACGCTCAGTTTGACGAATAGCTTGTTTCAATTCATGAACATTGGTGTTGTAGCTATCTAAAACAGCTTGCTGAGCGGCTAATTCATCTTCTATGCCTGCAATTTTATTTGCAATTTCGGCTGCTAAGCTCTCATCTGATTTGTCCAGAGCCTGTAGCGCATATCCTTCATATTCTGTAATATTGGCTTTTAATTTTTTCGCTTCACGTTCGATACCAATCTGCTCCGCCATCACCTTAGTTAAATTTTGTTTAGCTTCGTCTAAGTGTTGTTTTGCATCACGTATTTCTTGGTCTAAAATTCTCATTGCTTGGGAATCTACCAGTGTTTCACCTGCTTCATTGATGCCTCCACGTAGTGCCGTGAATAACTTAGTGAAAATACCCATTCTTAACTCCTATTTTATTAAATAGTCCCATAACTCTTCCACTGCGGTCAACGTGTTATCACTGAGAAAATCAACTTCGCGAATCAATTCATCAACAGTTGAGCTTGTCCACAATGCACCAAAAATAATGTATTGATTACCCACTTTTGAAAATGAAGATAGTGGCATTGGCAAATTCATCGATAATAAAGTGTCTAGCAATTCTTTATGTAATTCAGGCTTGATATCTTCTTCACGCCACAAATAGCTCATACATAAAATTTGGCTTTCATCGACTGTGATGTAAATTGGGAAATCTTCACGGTCTTCGATGCTGACTAATAAAATATCGGTTTCGCTCGGTATTATTTCAGTGCGTAAACGTAATTCATTATCAGTGGTCACACCGTCCAAGCTGGCGGCAAAATATTCTAGTTTCTCTTGAGGGATTAGCATAATGACTCCTTAAATGACTAAATGGGGTAAGGTCATAATATGTCAAGGATAGCAGTTGGCTTTTTCTCATATCTGCAATCAAATCTGTTTGGATATTTATCTAAAGTAGAATAGTATGCCCTGATGTTAAATTGAAGGATAAACCATCATGCACCGTCTTCTATTTTTCAAAATCAACAATAATAATGCTAGCAGCTAAATCAATATAATTCTTATCATGGCAATATAAATAGTGATTTGCAATTAAAAAATAATGTTTGAGCATTTTTTATTCCATTTTGTTTGGAACGCATAAACAAATGAATCATATTAAAATTGGGGGTAATTAATAGTTATTATCTGCAATTCCTTGATTTTGGATTTGATAGCTAAATAACATTATCGAGTGTTAGTAAAAAACTTATAATATACAATAACACTCACTAGGCAGGCATTGAGGTATTCATAAAATGAAAGTCGTTATTTTTTTATTACTGGTTATTGCGGCAGGCATTGGCTTCCCTTTATTATTTGAACAAGATGCTGGGTTTGTCATTCTGAGCTGGCAAACTTGGACAGCCAAAATGAGCCTTGCTACCTTTGTATTATTTTCAGTCATTAGTTTTGCAGCTTTTTTTGTTTTATTGAAACTGCTCGCGTGGATTTGGGATTTTCCACATCGTTTAAAAGTAAAAAGTGCTTTACACAAACAAAATAAAGCCCACCAAGGTTTAGGTCTAGGCTGTTTAAATTTACTACAACAGCAATGGGATCATGCCGAGAAAACCTTATTAAAATCGCCTCAATTTAGCGTATTACCTGCTTTACATTTTGTGGGAGCTTCTTTTAGCGCGTATCAACAAGGCAATATGGTGCAAGCAGCTGACTACATTGATAATGCAAAAGAATTTTTAGATGGACATGATGCAGAAATGGCTTTTTTTCAAGCTAAAATGTTACAGCAACAAGGACAATTGGTTTTAGCCGTTGAACAAGCACAGCATTCATTACAGCAAGCCCCTCATAACAAAGCCTGTTTACTCCTGTTAAGTGCTTTATATTTACAGTTAGCGGACTGGACTGCTTTGAGCAATTTATTGCCAACATTAGATAAACAAAAAGTATTGGAGTTTAAAGATTTGGAAAAATTAGCAATTCGAGTAAAACTCAAAGTAGCACAATAGACTGGACCACGTTCCAACATTCTCGACTATTTTATACTGCATTTAGTTTTAGCATCGACTTATCAGCGAAAAATAGTCAATTTCAGCAGTAAAGGGATATTTATGCTTTGATTTAAACGATTTATCTATAAATAGTATTGCCTAATAATATAGATAAATAACATATATTTACCCTTTGATGTTGTCATTTAACAGACCTTTTATCTATTTTGAAATGACAGCTTGGCATAATAATTTAATCCCTTTTGTTGTAATCGTTTATAATAATAGTGACGAATGGTCAATTCTTATTTATAGGGCGTGATAGTTTTGGAACAACTCTCTTAAATGAGAATCCACTAACAGCTTACAGCATCCCAATGATTAACCTACCGAATTACCTCATTGCAGAACAAATTTATGAAAGCGCAAGCTCTGTCATTTATCGTGCTACGCGCCTATCTGATAATCAAGCTGTCATTTTAAAAGCCTTACAAGAAGATTACCCTTCTGCTGAAAAAATAGCACATTACAAACAAGAATATAAAATTTTATCTCACTTACAAGACATTGATGGTGTGGTAAGAGTCTATGAACAAGAAGTCTTACAAAATAACATTATTACTGTATTTGAAGCATTCGATGGCCAAACCCTAAAAAAGCTAATGCTGACCCCTATATTGAATAAAAAAGGTGTGGACGGAATCATTAGTTTCTTAGATTTAGCGATTCATATTTGTCAGGTTTTAGGTGAAGTTCATGCAGCCAATATTATTCATAAAGATTTAAATCCACACAATATTTTAT
>JADGDW010000087.1:0-3564 GCA_016744725.1 Candidatus Albibeggiatoa sp. nov. BB20
GTGGAGCAGTTTACCCTTGTAAAGATGCCCGTTTATCACCACGTCATTTTAAAGGTTATTATCCCCAGTGGGAAGAATTCGCGCAATATACAGACTCTCGATTTTCATCCAGCTTTTGGCGAAGAGTCACGCGCAACATTATTATATAAAGGATTTTTTTATGCAGAAAGTGCTTATTTTTGGCGCAACTTCAGCCATTGCCCAAGCGGCCGCGAAATATTTTGCTCATGATGGCTCTCATTTATTTTTGGTTGGACGTGATGGTGATAAATTACAAATGGTTGCTGATGATTTGCGGGTGCACGGTGCAGAGCAAGTAGATTATATAGTGCAAGATTTAAATGAATTTAGCAAACATGAATTATTGATTGAGCAAGCTGAGCATGATATGCAAGGTATTGATGCGGTGTTAATTGCACATGGCACACTGGATAATCAACAAGATTGCCAAGTTGATTACGCAACAACAGAACAGTCTTTAAAAACTAATTTTCTCAGTATTATTTCCTTACTCACCCCATTGGCCAACTATTTTGAACAACAGCGGCATGGATGTATTGCCGTGATTTCTTCAGTCGCAGGGGACCGTGGTCGGCAGAGTAATTATATTTATGGTACTGCGAAAGGCGGATTATCAATTTTTCTACAAGGTTTGCGCAATCGTTTGGCAGCCAGTCATGTGTGTGTATTAACCATAAAACCGGGCTTTGTTGATACGCCAATGACGCGGGATTTTAAAAAAGGCCCGTTATGGGCAACCCCTGAGCAGATCGGTCGCGGGATTTATCAAGCCATGAAAAAGCGTAAAAATGAGGTATATTTACCTAGTTTCTGGTGGGTGATTATGAAAATGATTAAATCGATTCCTGAGTTTATTTTTAAAAAGCTAAAATTGTAAAATGGTTAAAAAGATAAATCCCATATCGTGGTTTCCGTTTGAAATCCAATCCTGATGGGTTTTGTTTTGGTCATTCACCTTACGCAGAAAAAATCTAGAACATGATAAATCCACAACTTAAGTTTTAAGCACTATTTTCAAGCCATTGATTGTTCATAATCTAAAACTTTTTTGCGTAAGACGAGTTAACTAAATTACTCCGTCACAGTGTAAATATACTGTGCTAAACCATCAGCATAAATCACTTGATAATCTAACGAGCCATCTTGGTTAATATCACCGACAGGACTGAATTGAATCCCACCACTCGGATCAACATCAGCTTGTTGCACATTCATATCAAACACGCCCGTAAATGTGAATGCACCTGTATCCACAATCACCTGTCCATTATTGTTAAAAGTCACACTTTCGGTATCGGCATTGACTAAGAAGCTAGATAAAGCCACAGGCTGATACGCGGCTGGATAAGCCAATTGTTGACGTTTTACCCCAAGCTCATCACGGAACACCCAGCGCAATGTATTACCAATATTTGTTAATCCTAATGCCGTCGTATTGGCTAAATTAATTACACTGGAAGTAATCGCAGGACGAACAATAATAAGCTGCGTCTTGCTAATTTCTGCACTGATATTACCTGCAACACCTAATTGAGGAATTACCGATTGTGCATTGAACAAGGTTTGCATCGCCGCATTAAATTCCACATCATTTTGAATCGCTGGCTGGGTTAATAACTGCCGACCTGAATTTACCGTAAACACCACACTGCCATCACTGTTCTCTTGCATAGAAGTAGGTGTATCCTCATCAACCACTAAATTTGCAGTATTCCAAACCAAGCGACGTGAGTTATCTATATTATTGGTAAATAACATCCGACTAGCACTAAATGCAGTCACAGTATCATTTGCCAACTCAGGCAATAATTGCAATTCGCTGACAATTTCAGGTGTTGGCACAACATATAACACTTGCTCTTCGCCATTTTGATAAGTAATGCGTACATCATCTGAGCCATCATTATTAGCATCAGGAATTAATACCAATTGCGTTACCTTACTGACTAAGCCTTGGGTAATGGCTGGGTCTAAGATGGTGAAAAAGGTTTGTTTATCCAGTTTCAATGACATCCGCCCATCATTGTAAAAACGGACTGAATTTTCCACTACACCCGGAATTGCTTCAATCGCAACGCTTAATTCAGCTTGATTGGCCGCCGCTGGATAAAATACTTGCTGACGACGTTCTTCATTGCTCTGATTTAAAAATGCTTGTACATAACGGAATAAGGCATTCAGTTGACCGCTCACCAACGTTGATACAGGTTCAAAACCCAATGGTTTCAAATAATCGGTAATATCGGTGGTTTTACTCGGACGTACTTTTAAATACAAATCCGTATTACTTAAAATATCCACCGTGCCGTCAGTATGCGATTTAAAACCTCTCAAATCACCTGCAATCAAGGTATCGTATAATTGCTGTGGATTCTCAATACTAGGCTGTAATACCACCGCACGACCCGCATCGGTAATAATTGTAATGCTGCCGTCATCGGCTTCGTAAACCCCAGCCGTTTGACTGGCAATCGCTTGATAGACCCGAATTGGTGTTAATAAAGTATTTTCGGTTACACCACCTAATGTTGAATCTAAAGTGAGTTGTCCCGTAATGGCATCTTGCACAAAATTACTGTTCTGACGGGTGAAATCAGGTAAAGCATTGATGCCTTCTAAAATAGAAATTCCACCTTCAACAATATCGGTACGTAAATCGACGGCGGTGAGCTGTCCCAATGGCTCAAGCAAAATTGGTAACATATTGGTTAATTCCAAACCTGCTGGAATTTGTGCGGTTGCACTAAACGTGACTCCAGAACCCAACGTGACATTGTCACCGACAATCGTATTTGCGCCGATAATCACATTGGATAAAGTTGAATCCGCTGCAACTGTACCGAAAATACGCGCTGGATTAGAGGCAAAACCTGTAATCGTGCCTTGCAATATGCCAGAACCCGTGATGGTTGCACCACTAGCAAGATTGACATTTTGAATAATGCCATTATTGGTAATTGCACCCGATAATGTCCCTCCACTGACGGTTGAACCTTCGAGCACCGTTACGCCTGAAATCAGGCCTTGGTTATTAATCGCACCGCCAAGTTCACCACCGACTACAGCACCTGTTGAGGTAATCGTATAATTGCTCAGGGTTTTGCCTTCATTATCATAGGTATCATCAATCACATTCAGTTTCACCACCAATTCTAAACTCGCGGTGTTGTTTTGATCTTGATTGTCCAAAGTGTCTGAACTGACCGTGATTTGAGGTTGGATAATATCGGCAACGGTTGGAATAAAACTGAGCTGATATTGACGCGCTGCACCCGCATCCAAACTGGGCAAACTACACGTAATCACAGGCTGTTGCACTTGACATGGAATATCTTGCTCTTCATTACCTTGCTTCAATATTTTCGCGCCTGATACATTCAACGAGCTATCCACACTGTGAGTCAAGACTATATTGCTTGCACGGTCTGCCCCGTTGTTTTTAACTGTGATGTTATAAGTTGTGGTTAAATTAATCACCGCAGGATTTGGCGTTGCAACAAAGCTCTCAATCGACAAATCTGCCACTGCCAGCACATTGGTGGT
>JADGDW010000087.1:3574-19054 GCA_016744725.1 Candidatus Albibeggiatoa sp. nov. BB20
TGGTTTCAACAATATTATTGGCGGTTGGATCAACTTGATCTGCTGAAACGGTGACTTGATTATTTAAAGTACCAATATCATTGGTCGTCACAACAACCGTTAAGCCAACACTTTCATCTTTGTCTAATTTACCCAACTGACAATCTAAAATACTGCCATTCGGGGTACAACCACCACGTTGTGGATTAACTGAAACCAGTTCCACATTTGGTGGCAAAGTATTGACTAAATTAACGTTAGTAGCACGATCAGGGCCTGTATTGGTCACTGTCATAGTGTAATTAAAGGTTTGACCTACTTGCACAGGGTCTTCGCTGTCATACATATTCAAGCTTAAATCCGCCGATGCAACCCGTAAGATACCAATGGCATTATCGAAAAAACCTGCAACGTAAATATGCGCACCCAGTGGACTCGGGGCTAAGGCTCTTGCACCACCAATACCATTAACACCATCCACGCCATCACGCAATACATCGACAAAGGCTAAACGTCCGTTATCATTGCTGTTACGTTGGAATATTGCCACCGCACTATCAGTCGTACCCGCTGCATAAACATAATTGCCTTCAGGACTGACTCGCACATCATACGCGCCATTTAAGCCATCAACAGGAATTCCTAAATCAGAACTGTCACCATCACGCACGGTTTGTACAAAAGTTAACACCCCTGAACTGACATTACGTGCGTAAACTGAAACCGAGTTATTCACTCCATCAGCGGCAATATACACATTCGTACCATCACCGCTAACGACCACAGAATTAACTGAATCCAAACCAGTCGCATCAGCCACGGTATCAGTAAAAGTTTGCAATAAGGTCAACGCGCCAGTTTCTGCATTTAAACTATAGACTAATAGACTATCGCTGCTGGGGCTGACTGCGTATAAATATTGTTGGTCTGGACTCACGGCTAAATCCGCTACGCCTGAGAGTTGTGCACTACTTGTTTCCGTACCAATAAAATTGAGTTTACCGCTATCAGCATTACGTTGGAATATCGCAATCGTATTATCGAATACAGCAGCAACATAGAGGTAATTTTGTGTGACTTCGACATCAAACGCAGAAGCTAAACCATCAATGCCATTGTTACCATCAGTAAATGATTCGAGAAATTCCAATGTACCTGTCACCGTATTACGTTGAAACACCGCCAGCGCATTATCATTAAAACCTGTTGCATATAAAAATTGAGTATCTGGGCTAAATGCAATACTGGACGCTCCCGTAATGCCTAATACCACTGAGCCATTTAAATCTTTTGCACCGTTGATGACACTTTGTCTAAAGGTTAAACCGCCTGTGCTGCTGTCTCGACTGAATACAATAATTGAATGACTGCCAAACCCTGCTGTATATACAAATTTGCCATCGGGTGATACTAATACCGCATTTGGCCGTTCTAAATTATCTACGTTCAAAGCGGGAGTTTCTGCAAATAAAGTCGATGGGCTACTGACTCGCTTAGTTAATGTCGCGCTATTATTGGTTTCATCAACATCAAATTCAGCACTACTAATCGTTGCCGTTACGGTAAAATCTTTAGACTGAGTGGCTAATGTGACTAAGGTAATATCGGCACTGGCATCTTTAGCTAAACCGGGCAAGCTACATACGACGGTATGGCTATCTGTTTGCTCTGTACATGTACCAAGAATCGCTTGAGTTTGAGTTGCGACCACGGTTGCAGGTGGGGTAAAGGTTAATTCCGTTGGTAACGGTACACTTAACACGATGTTGTTGGCACTGTCTTCACCTAAGTTTTGCAGATTCAATAAAAAGCTAATCGGATTATCAATTAATACTTCAGTTTCTGGCAACACGCTGCCCGTCAATACTAAATCAGCCGTGCTTTGTGTCACCGTGGTTTTAAGGTCAACTGAATTATTCGATGGATCAACATCAACCGTGTCACTGCTCACTTCGCCTTTGGTAGTTAACTCACCTAGGGTTTGTGGCTGCACATTGATATACACTTCAGCATTGGAAGTATTGGCAATAGGGCCTAACAAACACGTTAAAATATTATCAGTTTGAGTACATACTTCACCTTGGGTTGAATTGACTGAAATCAGTTCCACTCCTGCTGGCAAAGTGTGTTTATAAATCACATTACTGGCTTGACTCGGGCCTAAATTTCGGACGGTGGCGGTATAGCGCAACACATCATCTAACAATACACTATCGGCTGGAATCGAAATCAGTTCTAAACTTAAGTCAGCGGATAAACTAGAAACTGCGGTTTGTTCCGATGCAATATTTTCAGTTGGATCATAAGTTGAAGTTACCGCTTGAGAACTTAAAGTAATCGTCCCTAAATCAGTCGGTGTTACATCCACACCCACAATCCCACTTTCACCCACGCCAATTGCTTCTAAAGTACATATAAAACTGAAACCAGAAGTACAACTGCCATTTGAGGCGGAAATTGTCCCAATCGCAGCATTATTGCCAATGATCGAACTACTTAGGGTTACGGCTGCCACATCGGGTCCGTTGTTCGTGACGATGATGTTATACGTCATGGTATCACCCAGCACCACAGGGTCAGCGGTTTCTTCAATCCGAATCACCACATCAGAGACTTGTCCTGTCGCCGTGACTGCGGTAGCTTTACTATTGTCAGCGGCATTGGTTTCTGTGCCATTAGCTGTGACATTGAACGTCAAGGTTTGATTTAAAGCCGCTTGTAAGGCCTCGATTTTTAATGCAAATGCGGTAGTATTATTCGGTGAGATATTGCTGATTGAACCTAAATTACAACTGATTTTATTGCCACTTGAAGTACATCCTGCAGTTTCAACTAAGGCAAATTGCGCGGGTAATGTTGTTGTTAACACCACTCCTGATGCAGAGGTTGTACCGCTGTTGGAAATAGTCCCCGCAATACTGATTTGTGCACCCACACTAACTGAGTTTGGCGTGGCCACCACATCAACCAAGGTTAAATCAATATTCAACACTCCCACGGAAATGGCTTTGCTGACACTGTTATTAGAAGTATTAGAGTCACGCTCATCAGCAGCAACACTGGCGGTCATGGTCAAGACACTACTGGATACGGTGCTCGGGGCAGTGGTTTCAACTGTGATATAAGTGATTTCAACCGCGCCTGATAAATTACATGTCAAAACCCGAGTGGCGGTCTCGAAACTACAACGCTCATCTGCACTAACAAAACTTAAACCTGAAGGCAAATTAGCGGTTAAGATTTGATTGGTAGCCGTATCAGCCCCAGCATTGGTGACTTCAAATGTATAGGTTAAGGGACTGCCTGTATTCACGACATCATTGGATGCGTCGGCATTTGTTGTAACACTGAGTTGTAAATCTGCAGTGGCAACGATCTGCTGTAACACACTATTGGTCGTGACCGTATTATCATCAGTATTGCTATCTAAAATGCCTGAACTCACTGAAGCAGTATTCGTTAATGTGCCGTCACCAATATCGCTAGGGGTTGTGACGATGATTTTAATCGTTGCAGTCGCATCCTTGTCCAACGTGCCTAAGCTACAAGAAATAATCTGGGTATCGCCTGCACTTTGGGTACATGTACCGACTGATGGCGTAGCAGAAACAAAGACGACATCTGCATCAATATTATTCGTCAATTGTACAGCAGTTGCATCTTCAGGGCCTGAATTGGTCATCGTCAAATCATAACTCAAACTACTGCTAACCCCGACAGGGGCATTATCCACCACCGTTAAATTTAAATCGGCATTGACCGTAGTAAACGCGGTAATCGCATCACTTTGAATTCCCGTGACATACAAAAATTTCCCATCATTATTGATAACAATACCTGTGGGTTCACGCAAACTATCAGGCGCGATATTGGCATTGGTGGTTGAGCTACGAAAGGTGAGTAAACCTGTTGTCGTATTACGATCAAATTCTAAAACTGCATTATTATTAACCGCAGTTACAAATAAATCTGTACCATCAGGGCTAATAGCAATATTTCTCGCACCCGATAAATTGCTGATATTATCAATCCCCTCTTTATAGGTTTTAAGCTGAGTTAATGAGCCATCAGGATTGCGAGTAAAAACCACTAACGCACTTTCATTAGTATTGGCATTGCCATCTTTATTATTATCAGGATTGGTATTGCTGGCGAGATATAAGAAGTTATTATCGGGACTGATTGCTAAACTATATGCACCGCGCAAACCTGTGACGTTTTCAACTGTACCAATCAGACCCAGTTCGCCGATTATTGGACTGCGTTGAAAAATTTGAATCGTATTATCTAAACCTGAAATCGCATAAATATAGCTGCTGTCATTACTGACCACAACATCGGTAGGCCCTGTAAATTTCTCAATATTAACGCCATTTTTCAAAATATTGAGTAGCGTTAAACTACCATCAAGCGTATTTCTATCAAATACCGTAATCGAATGATCTTCTAATGCAGTGACATAAATCCGCGTACTATCTGCACTCATCGCAATAGACAACGCACCATCTAAGCCATCGACACCCACATCAACATCATGTTTAACATCAAGTAAGGCTAAATAACCTGTGGCAGGATTACGGGTGAAGGTAAGTAGGGCATCATCTAAACGTCCTGTGACATAGACATTTCGACCGTCACTACTAATGACAATATCCGCAGCACCGCTTAAACCTGTGACCCCACCCACATCATTTTCAATGTCAGTGATAAAAGTAAGTTGTCCTGTCGTACTATTACGGCTAAAAACTGAAATCTTGCCTTCAGCAAAACTAGTGACATAGACATGTAATTGATCGGGGCTAATTGCCACCGCGCTGGCACTGTCCAAACCATCAATCGTGAGGCCATTATTGACATCAGTTGTGCCATTAAATTTAGCCTCAACCAGACTAAGTGCATTACTGGGCTGATGCCAAGCCATTGCTAACAGTATGCAGCCAAGTAGTAAGAGCTTTAACCACAGGTGTTGCATTGCTGTGGGTTGTATCCATTTAGGCATAAGGTAGTCTCCTAACAGTCATATTTGATTATTGCTAGTATACCTTATAAATTTTTGATTTTTGATTTTGGATTCTTGATTGCGGGTTTTGAGGTTTTAAGGGTCTATTTTGAGGTTTGGGGAGATGGTTTTATCTATTGACGAATCATGAATCAAGCGGGTATGTATGTCTCAAGATATGTTCTATGGCACAAATACACTGTGCTCTTAGCGATGGTGTGACACAAAATAAGCTAAATGCGGAGTCCAAAGCTGAGGCTTTAATCAGTGGTTTTGTTGTAAGGAATTATCTTTGATTTTACTTCTGAGGACTGCCAGCCCCTTAAGTTCAAGAGCTGGCAATTTTCTTAAAGAATAAATAGTAAATCGATTCTAAAATTTAATCAACTTTAGCCGTTGTTGTTTCAGAATTCTGCCCACTATTACTACTATTCTCCGTAGTTTCACCATTATTGCCAGTCGCATTGTTATTGTTATCATAACGTGGCTTGTTATTCGAATAATTTCCGTTGTTACGACGATTACGGCGTGGTCTACGGTTTGGGTTATTGTTGTTGCTGCGGCGATTATTTTCCGCTCTTTCAGCCGCTTCAACCGCTGGGTCTTTCACCACTGGCGAACGTTGTTGCTGCTGGTTTTGTGGCTTATTACGTGGTTTATATTTTTGTAATGGCCGATTATTGTGTCTTCTCTGATTTGAGTAAGCTTGCTGCGGTTTTTCCTCCGTTACAGGTTTTTCCGGCGACTCAGTTTTACTAAATAATGAACCCCAAATACGCTTAATGAAACCTTGTTCTTTGGAATCAGATTGCGGATGTACTGATGGCGTTACCCCTTTGACCGCTGGTTCTTCACGTCCAACAGGAACAGCTTGAGAGCTGGCACGTTCATAATCTTGTGCCTCTGGCGCTGGTTTGGCAACATCATAGGTTGAGCTGCGCATTAACGGGTCTCTTTCGTCAGTGCGAACCCGTCTGACTTCATAATTTGGTGTATCAATATGTGGACTTGGAATAATCAACAATTGAATTTTCTGGCGTTGTTCCAATTCCAAAATGGTAGAACGTTTCTCATTTAACAAATAAGTACCTACTTCTACAGGTACATGAGTTAAAATTTTCGAGGTTTTGTCCTTCATGGCCTCTTCTTCCATCAAACGCAAGATGGATAAAGCCAAGGATTCTACGCTACGAATTGTGCCGCTACCATTACAACGTGGGCATACGATATGGCTGGATTCACCCAATGACGGACGCAAGCGTTGACGCGACATTTCCAATAAACCGAAACGAGAAATACGACCAACTTGCACTCGTGCACGATCCACTTTTAACATTTCACGCATTCTGGCTTCAACTTCACGCTGATTCTTATTGCTCAACATGTCGATGAAATCAATGACAATTAAGCCACCAGAGTCACGCAAACGTAACTGGCGCGAAATCTCGTCAACCGCTTCTAAATTGGTGGTTAACGCAGTTTCCTCAATATCAGTCCCCTTAGTTGAACGGGCTGAGTTAATGTCAATCGATAACAAGGCCTCTGTATGGTCAAATACCACTGAGCCACCCGAAGGTAATTTAACATCACGTTGGAACGCGGTCTCAATTTGGCTTTCAATTTGATAGCGCGTAAATAATGGCACATCGTCTTCATAGAACTTCACTTTTTCTACAAAGCTAGGCATGATTTGACTCATAAATTGACATGCTTCGTCATAGATGAGATTGTTATCAATTAGAATGTCGCTGATGTCTTCTTGCAAATAATCCCGAATCGCACGGATAATCACATTGCTTTCTTGGTAAATCAAAAACGGTGCAGTACCTTCCTGCGCTGAGTTTTCAATTGCTCTCCAAAGCTGCAATAAATAGTCTAAATCCCAGCGTAGTTCTTCACTGGTTTTGCCAACACCTGCTGTGCGTAAAATCAAGCCCATGCCTTCAGGCACACTTAAGGTACTCAAGGCTTCACGAGCTTCAGCACGTTCTTCACCTTCAATACGACGTGATACACCACCTGCACGCGGATTGTTTGGCATCAAAACCAAATAACGTCCTGCTAAACTCAAGAATGTGGTTAAGGCTGCACCTTTGTTGCCACGCTCTTCTTTGTCTACTTGGACAATGACTTCTTGACCTTCCTGCAATAACTCTTTAATCCCCGTATTACGAGGGTTAGGGTGACGAGGAGGTGCTGGCTCGATTTCCACGCCGTTTTCATCATAAACAGGCTCTGCTGTAACTTCTGTCTCAGTTTCAATCGCATTGAAATAACTACGAGAAATATCTTTCAATGGCAAAAAACCATGACGGTCTGCACCATAATCAATAAACGCTGCTTCTAAACTAGGCTCAATTCGAGTAATTCTGCCTTTGTAAATATTAGCCTTGGTTTGTTTACGGGTTGTGGTTTCAATGTCAAAATTAAATAAACGTTGGCCATCAACCATTGCCACTCTAAGCTCTTCTGGCTGAGTCGCATTAATTAATATTCTCTTCATCCGAATCTTATCCTTGCTGTCTATGCGCTTGACTTTGCTTATGACGAAGTTCCAAGCCAAATAGTTTGAATTTATTTAGCCATTCATTAGGTTCTATACTTCGTGTTTTTGTTGTCAAAAGCGCAAATTCTGCTTACTTTTTAAATCTATATTGCACAGGCTATTTGAGAAGCTTATATCTGATAATCCGCACTATTTATATATGGAGTTTTGAATATAATGACTCCAAAGATTCATCATCCTAACTTAGTTAAAATACATAATTGTTTTTGCATTTTATTAGCCTTGCAAATTCTGATATGTGGGAAGTTAGTTAATCCTGAACCCTAGGCAAAAGTGACAGATTAATAACCAATATTGGTGAATGTAAGAATCTCAACAGTGACGAAATGTGGTAGATGATTTGTGTTAGAGACATCTACACTAAAGTTAAATGGTTTCACTTGATTCTTTAACTGCTTTTTAGGAAGAAGGGGAGATACATTGCAATGATTTCATATTTTTTAAAGTGTGCATTGCCAAGCCAACTCTACGTATAAAATGAGTCGTTTTCCGTTGTATCTAGTTATCACCTATGCTTATTACCATGCTTGAATATGAATCTCCACAATAATGTGGTTTTGTACCATATTCAAAAAAACATCTATAATCTATTTTATTTTATTAAATGATTCAATCAGTTCCGTAGATAAGCTACTAAAAAGTCTTGTTATTATATGTTTTCCAATAATGGCGGTTAAAAATACCTCAAATCAACTGCACAGCTATAGCAATGTTTTACACAGTGCGCTAAATATATCGTGTTATAATTAGCGCATGGCTACCCTAATCGCTCAATCCAATCAGGTCGTCCTTTTCACAGTTCCTGCTGACTATGAGGGGCAACGTATCGATAACTTTTTGCTAGCACATCTTAAAGGTGTTCCAAAAAGTCACATTTATCGTATATTGCGCAAAGGTGAAGTACGCATCAATAAAGGACGCATCAAACCCATTTATCGTTTGCAAGCGGGAGATGTGTTGCGTATTCCACCCGTCAGGCAGGCTACGAGAACTTTGGAAAAACCTCATGAATATTTTTTACAAAGCCTCAAAGAAGCTATTTTACATGAAGATAAACAATTATTGGTGATAAATAAACCTTCTGGTATTGCAGTGCATGGTGGAAGTGGTGTAAGTTACGGAATTATTGAAGGAATTAGAGCACTTTATCCTGAAGAAAAACAATTAGAATTAGTTCACCGCATTGATAGAGATACATCAGGTTGTCTATTAATTGCGAAAAAACGCAGTATGTTGCGCCAATTACACGATTTATTACGTGAAACAGGAATGAACAAACGTTATCTAGCCTTGGTCAAAGGTGATTGGTCGAAGCGCTTGACAACGATTAGTGCACCATTACGCAAAAATGTGGTGCAGTCTGGGGAACGTGTTGTGCGAGTGGATGCTTCAGGTAAAGAGGCGTTAACCCAATTTCAGGTTGTTGAACGGTTTGATATGGCAACTTTAGTCGAAGCTCATTTAATTACAGGACGTACTCATCAGATTCGGGTACATTGTACGCATAAAGATCATCCTATTGCAGGTGATAGCAAGTACGGCGATGATGATTTTAATAAGCATTTAAAGGCACAGGGCTTAAGTCGTTTGTTTTTACATGCAAGTCAGTTAGATATTAATTTACCTGATTATCAATTGAGTATTGAAGCCCCGTTACCAGAACAATTGGTTTCAGTATTGGAAACCTTACGCTCGCCTGCAGCTTAAGGATCAAACTGGATTTAGAATTGGCAACCGATCCATGATTGCCAATTATCCTAAAACGTTATAGCGAATTAAGCACTTCAGCTAATTGCTGCGCATATAAATCAATATCTGCTTGAGTACGCGTCTCTGTTGCACATATTAATAAGCAATCCTGTAATTCTGGGATATGCTGTCCAACATTGTAGCCACCCAAAATCCCTTTACCCGCTAAACCCGCCAATACTTTATCAATAGGTTTGCTTAATTTAAGTAATACTTCATGGAAAAATGTGGCGGTAAATACTTGTTCAACCCCATCAATAGCCGTCAATTTATCACGTAATTGCACTGTATTTGCGTGACAAGTTGCCGCTGTACGTTCTAAGCCTTTTGCACCCATCAACGCGGTGTGAATCGTTGCTGCTGTTACCATCAAACCTTGATTAGTACAAATATTAGAGGTCGCTTTAGAACGACGAATATGTTGTTCACGGGCTTGTAACGTTAAAGTAAAGCCTTGTTTACCATCTAAATCTACAGTACGACCGACAATACGTCCCGGCATTTGGCGTACATAGGCTTTTTTACAACACATGAATCCAAAGTAAGGGCCACCATAACTTAAAGGAATACCTAATGGTTGACCTTCGCCACATACAATGTCAGCACCGTTATCGCCCCATTGCCCTGGTGGAGTCAAAATCGCTAAACTCAAAGGATTCACAGCAGCAATCACTAATATTTTGTGCTCATGGGCCCAATTTGTCAGCGCGTTAACATCTTCTAAATTGCCAAAGAAATTAGGTTGTGCAATCACTAAGGCAGCCACATCATCCGTAGGCAAGTTATCCGCTTTAATCGTACCTGTATTGGCATCATAATCTACAGAAATTAATTCGATTTCCTGATTTTTAACCGTTGTTTCAACCACTTTTTGATAACGAGGGTGTAGTGTATAAGGAAATAAAACCTTCTTCTTTTTGCCTTTTGTTTGGCGTACAGCCATCAATACGGCTTCAGCCAGTGCAGATGCACCATCATACAAAGACGCATTGGATACATCCATCCCCGTCAAGCGTGCCATCATCGATTGATATTCATATAACAGTTGTAATGTGCCTTGGCTGGCCTCTGCTTGGTATGGCGTGTAAGCGGAATAGAACTCACCACGGGTAGCCACTTCCCAAACTGCAGCGGGTATATGATGCTCATACGCACCTGCACCTGCAAAACATACCAGCGGTTGATCTTGCTTGGCTCGTTGCTGCATTAACTGTGTGACTTCTAATTCGGTCAGTGCTTCGGGCACGTCATCTAAAGTACCACAACGCAGCTCATCTGGAATTTCATCAAATAAGTCTTCGATATTGTTGACTTTAATCTGAGTCAACATTGCTTCAATATCTTGTGGAGTATGGGGGATATAAGGCATATTAGGTCTTGGCTTTGGGCTCGATTCTAAACATAAAACATTATCCCATGGCAAATTAGCATAATGCAAGAGTGTTTGAGTGGATGGTTTGAGATAAATAGATTTAATATGTTGAATTTTTAATATTGAGCTATTTGTTCTAACTCAGGTTTTCCTGCAACTCAGGGCTTACAGTCCTGTGAGTTAAAAACCAATCACAATTAAACTGAAATCTACTATATTTAAACATGAGTTTGGTGTAAAAATTTGATTTAATCAGTTTTTAGACTTATCTTTCTTGGTTCAAACCAATTCACAATAGTTATGAGGCATATTTATGCTACGTTATTTGTTACCTTTCATCGTTTTTAGTGTTTTAAGTGTATTTTTATATATTGGTTTACAACTCAATCCTAGAGACATTGATTCGACTCGGATTGATAAACTCGCGCCCAGTTTCGAAGTAAGCACGGTGTTAGATACAGATAAAAGCTTAAGTTCGGAAGAGTTTAAAGGCCAAGTTTCAATATTTAATACATGGGCATCATGGTGCGTCTCCTGCCGTCAAGAACATCCTCTGTTGATGGAAATTTCACAACAAACCGATATTCCAGTTTATGGCCTGAATTTCAAAGATAAATTAGGAGATGCTCAAGGTGTGTTAAAAAGCTCAGGTAATCCTTATATTGTAAGTGGTTTTGATCCTAAGGGACGCATCGGAATGGATTGGGGAGTGCGTGCAACCCCTGAAACCTTTGTTGTCGACCAACAAGGTATTGTGCGCTACAAACATACAGGCCCATTAAGTGTTCCCGTATTGACCGAAACAATTTTGCCATTGATTAAACATTTACGCAGTGGTGAAAAAACGGACGGTGCGTCTTAAATTCTGAAAATGTAAGGCATATTAGGACTCGCAGTTCTTAAGAGGGCTGCCAGTCCTGAGATGATGTAATATCCAGGTTTTAATAAGGATTGAAACGCGGTGCAGTAAATTGTGAGCGAGTGACTGTTGCAGGAATAGCTTGGGATTGCATCGTTTTAATGACCACTCGACGATTTTGTTGTCGACCCACAGCGGTTTTATTCGATGCGACAGGTGCACCTTCACCAAATGCGTTAATAATCAGTCTTTGTGCTGCAATGCCACGCGCAATCAGTGCATCCCGTACAGCGGTGGCTCGATTCTGTGACAGACGTTGATTATATTTCGAATTATCCTGACTATCTGTATAGCCTTCGACTAAAATATCATTATTGCCATTCCGTACCAAATTCGCAAAATCAGTAATTAAACTTATTGCCAAAGGAGATAATTGATATTTATCCGTTGGGAATAAAATGATTTCGCTAGTCACAGGCGTAATCGGTGCAGACGCGGATTGAACTGAAAAAGTGCGAATAGGCACAGGATTGGTTAACAATCTCGGTGCAACTACAGGTGGCTCACGGTCGCAGCATATATTACCTGTGGTAATGATGGCATTTTTTGACGCAATTTTTGGGAAACTACACGCTTGTAATAAAGCGAAACAGCAAATCACTATGATATGAGAATACTTCATTGGTTAATCCTTATGTAGAAATGGGTCTTCTATCCAATTTTCTAATTTCAAGCCAATAACGCGATTAAATTCTTTGGTATTATTTGTGACCAAGGTGACATTATATTTTAATGCGTGTGCCGCTATCATCAAGTCTAAAGAACCTATGATGTTGCCCTTTGTTTCTAAAGTGGTGCGTACTTTACCGTAATAATCTGCCACATCTCTATCATAAGATAATACTGTCAGTGGTAATAAAAAATGATTTAATGCCCGTTGGTTTTTTTGCGTATGTTGGCTTTTTTCTACACCGTATTGCAATTCCGACACCGTAATTGAAGAAATACCAATTTCTTTGGTTTGAAACTGTTTAAACTTTTCAAATACCCAAGCAGGTTTGCGTTTAATAATATAAATGCAGATATTAGTATCTAGCATATATTTCATTCAAATACATCTTCACGTAATGGTTGTGATGGCTGTTGGCGGTTTGACATAAAATCATCAGAAAATTCATCTAAGCTATTAAATAAACTGTCCCATGATATTTGGACGGGAAGCAAAATGACATTCTCACCTTGCTTTTGGATGAAGACTTCTGAACCTTCAAACCTAAATTCTTTGGGAAGACGAACAGCTTGACTTTGACCATTTTGGAATAATTTGGCGGTTTTCATTACCATTCTCTGCTTAAAATATATATTTATAGTATATACTTAATCTAATTAATCTCAAACGACTAATGCAAATGGTTGGGATTTAAGGTCTCTAATCCATCGGTTAAATTCAGTAGATTTTCATCACAAGTAACTAATGTTAGATGATATTCTAGTGCTGTTGCAATAATGATGGCATCGGGTAATTTTATGTTGGGACTAGATCGCCTCAGTTGAGCTACACGATTGGTGACGACGCGATTAATCGGTAGGGTTTCAATATAAACTAAAAACGCATGAATCGCCGTTTCTTCGTCTGAAGTGATATGAGGATGTGCTAATAATTCCATCCGCGTGACTTCACTAATAAATCGCGCGGGATTATTCAGCACATTTGATTTAAAGAAGGCTTGTACTTTTGCATGTTCCTTCAGTATGCCAAGCACAATATTTGTATCCAGTAGATATTTATCCATCCCATTCCTGCCGTATTTTACGTTGTATTTGTACAGGGTCTCCACTAAAGTTTGGAGAGTTTTTTAAAATACCTACCAATTCAAGAAAGCTGTCTTCTTTCGGTGCTGTCATCGTAGAGTGTTTTGGATTAATCACTAAAACGATCTCAGCTTCACCTGTTGGAATCGTATCGGGTAATGTTAGGGTTATTTGACGATTTTCAGGTATTAACAAATTTTGACAAAGTATCTCCATAAATTAGCCTTCGGGTCAATGCTGAACGTGGTACTTTTTGGTTGCCAAGCGACATTATAGCCTTTATTATCGGCTGTATGACATACAATTATAGATGTTTATTAGAATTCTGTTTCTAACAGTTTTTTTGCGTAGATTACTGTGTTTTAGCACTTCTGTATTATATATCAAAATATTGGCTAAACAGAGTGGTTGTCTGGTCATTTTGAATTTTAAATTTCAAGCTAACGTGGTTTTAATTATTTTTTGAAAATTAATTGTGTATATCGTTTTTTGAATGTTTTAATTGTATTTAAATCAAAATCTTGCATTTATAAGTTAATCAGTTTAATTGGAAAGCTTAAATCCCCTATCTGACATTATAGGTTCTCAAGCTTGAGTTACGGCTTGGGATTACGCAAAATAGCGTGTTGTGGGGTGTGAATTTAACTAGAGCGGACTTGTTAGAAGCCATATTAGATATGTTGTAACCATAAAAAACAAAGAGTTAATGAGCTAAATTAAAATTCCACAAGCCAGCGCAGGCCACAGAAATTTTATTATACAAATCAGAACTATGGATACGAATACGTTCCATTAGAATCCGATAACGTTTCATTCCACCAATATTGTGTTCAACGTAAATATGCTCTCTAGCCAACTGCTGATTTTCCAGTTTTTGCTTTTCAGTAAATGTATTTAATTGTTACGTTTTCCGTTCACGGGCAATTGATGATGCTTTCCCAAGGTCTGAGCTTGCCTTTCCTTATTTTTTAGCTACAATTCTATTTTTTGGTTTAGGTAACTTAAAATGAAAGTGATTATAAAAAACTTATTTCCTGTTGAACAAGGTGAAATTGACTTAAAAGATTTAACTGTATTTTGTGGTCCTAATAACATGGGAAAAACCTATGTAATGTACATGTTATACAGTTTATTAGATAAAGATTTTGAGGTTCAATTTGAAGAGCTTATACCATATACTGAAGCATTAATCCAGAAAGGTACTTGTGAAATAGATATACAAAATTTATTAGATGATAACACAATAAATTCAATGGTTAAGCAAATAGAAAAAGCCTTTGTAAAGCGGTTGCCTATCGTATTCAATGTGGAAGAGAGTGATTTTGAAAAAACAGAAATAAAATTAGAGTTTGAACAAATCTTATTTGAGGCAAGTCTACAAAAATCTTGGAAATCTACTTTATCTCTTGGAAAAGAAAAAGATTGGATTATCGACATAGAAAAGCCTATTGATGAAACTAAAATATTCATTACACTGAGAGATAGCAATTTACCTAAACGTATTATTAATAGTTTTATCTCTGAATTTATTGTTAAAAGTTTATTTTCTGATATTTCGTATCGCTCACTTTTATTACCTGCTGAGCGTACAGGCTTAAATTTATTTTTCCAAGAACTATCCAGCAAAAGAACCCGTTTATTGCATCATGCTCAAAGAGATAAAATCGATCCACTTGAAGTATTGCGAGATGTTTTTAAAGCCAGCTATGCTGAGCCAATTACTGATTATATTGAGTTTTTAGAGGATACAAATCAAACTAAAAGAAAAACGAGTAAATATAAAATTTATGCGCAAGAAATTCAAAAAAACATACTTAATGGAAAATATGAATTAGATAGACATGGAAATATATATTTTATTCCTTATCGCTCAGGACAGAAAAAATTAAGCTTGCATCGTGCATCATCGACAGTCAAAAGCTTTTTTGGATTAGTCTTCTTTTTAGAGCATTTAGCAGAAAAATCTGATGTTATTATGATTGATGAACCTGAACTTAATTTACATCCTGATAATCAAAGGCTTGTAACTAGAATTATTGCAAAATTAGTTAATGGTGGCATTAAAGTCATTGTAAGTACACATAGTGATTACTTTATTAAAGAACTCAGTAATCTAATCATGCTCTCTCAACAAAAAATGGAAG
>JADGDW010000088.1 GCA_016744725.1 Candidatus Albibeggiatoa sp. nov. BB20
GCACTATAGTTTTTAGGGCTAATATAGTCAATTCTATCTTAGGTGCGAGGACTGGCAGTCCTGAAATTCTTTAAATATCAAATAGTTTTGAAACTTAGGACTGCCAGTCCTGTATCATCTTAAAATAAAATGACTATAGTTTATGAAGTAAATGCTGAAAAAAGATTTTAAACCTATCATTATTAGTCCAAAGGAGTGGTTTAAATGCGTTGGTATTGTACTGTTGAGTCGGCTGCAAATAATGAGTTTTCTGTATTGGCAGCAATTGAAAGTGTGGTTGCAGTATCTTTGTCTTTATGGGTTGCTTGGCATTATGAAACTGTATTGTATATTGCGATTGCCAGTGCTGTTGCACCGTTGTTACTGCTGAGGACAGAAGATTCTACGGTAAGGGGACTAGAATATTTTGAGGGGTTTATCTTGTTAATTAAAAAAAACTATATGATTTATGTTTTAACAAGTGTATTTGTTATTTCCATTATTTTAAAATTTACTCTATTTTTTGGTAGTTGGCTTTTTGTTTCATGTGTATTAGTAATTTATATCTTAATATCTTGGTTAAATGAAGAATACAAATCGATTACATACCTTGTAAAGCATCAAAGTAATATTATAAAAACAATAGGAATAACTTGTTTAGTTATACTATTTTTACTGGGAGTTATAGCTTTTCATGAAGTTGAAAAATCTTTGGAACTTGGAATATTCAATAGTATTATCTTCATAATATTAATGACAATAAGCGGAATGATAATCAGCAGCCTAATAAATAAGTTTTTAGCAATTATCATCTCTTTTATATCAAATCCTATAGAATCAATAAAAGCAATTCCTCAAAACTGGTATCGTATTGTATTTGCCTCAGACTCCCTTCACCTGCCTGAATTGGTTCCTGGAATTGAACTAAAGAAATATCAATATACTACTAAAAATCTACAAAAATTACGTTTTACAAACTGGTTTTTTAAACACTCAGAAACTCACGTCGATGTAATAATTAAAATAATAATGCTTCTGATGTATGTGTCTCCTATCTTATACCGCTATTCACTTAAGTCTACAGCCTTATTTTATTTACCCTTTGTTTACATCATTGGCAATACAAGCCTATCAAATTTAAGAGATAATTTTGCTCTAACTTTAGATTTATTAAAAAATAGTGCACTGAGCAAAATACAATTTATGTATGCTTTAATTGTGGTAATTCTTTTCACAGCTATGCCTTTAGTTTTTGAATCCCACTGGCAAACATTTATTCAGAATAACGAGCTTTCACTACAAAACCATGCAATAGTTACTCAAATCATTCCTTTCTTTTTTCTAACAGAATTTTATGCTTGGCATACCACTCGATTACTTGCTGCTCTTATCACTCTGTTTCTATATTTTTACGTTGATCGACTTATCATCAAACATAAATATGAGCAAAATATTGTTGGATTGTCTGTGCCACAGTTCATTTTTAGCCTGCAACGCCTACGTACTTTACTCTCACTATTCACACTTTATTGTGCAGCATATCTACTTTACGCCGCTATCGATTGGCAAGCAAAATTCCAGAATTTTCAGCTTATACCATGGCAAAACTAAACAACCGCTCACTGAGGATTGCTTAGTTTAATATTTTCAACTCATCTTGAATGGTTCAGCCATCAGCAATCATTTTATCGACTAATTCTTGAATCACTGCTTCTGAACGCTCATTTTCAATTTGACACGTTCCAGCACGTTCATGACCACCACCACTATAACGCAACATCAATGCACCCACATTAGTTTTAGATGAACGATCAATAATCGATTTACCGACTGCAAATACCGTATTTTGTTTTTGTAAACCCCACATGATATGCACTGAAATATTACATTCAGGATACATCGCATAAATAATAAAACGGTTGACTACAAAAATATCGGTTTCTTCACGTAAATCCAAAATAATCACATTATCACGTAACGTAGCACAACGCTCAATTTGAGCCATTGCTTCGCGCTGATGTTCCATATACAAAGTGACACGCTCTTTAACATCAGGCAATTCTAAAATTTCATCAATGGTATGCACCTTACAATAATCAATTAAGGTCATCATCAATTCATAATTAGAAATTCTAAAATTCTTAAAACGCCCCAAACCACTTCTTGGATCCATAATGTAATTCAACAATACCCAACGCTGTGGAAATAAAATTTCTTCACGCGAAAACTGTGCGGCATCTGCTTTATCCACCGCTTCTAACATTTCATCATTAATATTAGGAAAGGTTTCCTGACCACCATAATAGTCATAAACGACGCGAGCGGTAGACGGGGCATTAGGGTCGAGAATATAATTTTCTGGACGTTGACCAGGATTACGCAAAGCCTCACTGTAGTGATGATCGAAAACAAGATGAGCAATAGCAATATAAGGCAGATTGGTAGTGATATCACTATCCGTAATTTCTACCTTACCGTCTTGCATATCTTTTGGATGAACGAATTTAATTGTGTCAATTAAATCCAACATTTTTAGCAATACCGCACATATTAAACCATCAAAATCACTCCGTGTGACAAGGCGGAACTTGCGTGACATAGGCTTTCTCCAGAAACTTACTATCTATCATTATACTCGACTAACATTGACACTCAAAATGCAAAGTATTGCACGTCCAAATGTGTTTTACTTTAATAGAGTGGCATAATAAACCTTTTAAAAATCGCATACAACTTTGAAATACATAAGGCTAATCTTATATTGGCTTAAAATGAAGTCGATTTGGGTCTGTAAAAATATATTTACTAACGTAATAGTGTCTTACAAAATTCAGGTATGGAATAGCATATTTTTTCTCTAATAATTAATGTGTTATCTGATGATGTTGATTGTAAAAAACAACTGATTTTATCAATAGGGCAGAACCTGAAACATTTAAATATTGCCTGCTTTGTTAGCTGTTGCAAACCTATCTCAATCTCCCCATAATACGCGGATCATTCGCACCAAGCTAATCATTATGTTGACTTATCCTCAAATTGATCCCGTTATGTTAAGTATCGGCCCTTTACAAATTCATTGGTACGGCATGATGTATCTGGTCGGTTTTTTACTGGGTTGGTGGCTAGGTGTTGTACGCTCCAAAAATCCCAACTCCCCTGTTACTGCTGAACAAATGGGTGATTTAGTATTTTATATAGCCTTAGGTGTCGTGCTTGGTGGCCGTTTTGGCTATATTTTATTTTATAATTTACCACATTATATCGATAATCCTTTAGATATATTGAAAGTTTGGCAAGGAGGAATGTCTTTTCACGGTGGTTTATTAGGGGTTTTACTCGCAACGGGCTTATATGCACGCTATTTAGGCAAAACCTTTTTCCAATTTTCCGATTTTATTGCACCTTTAGTGCCACTTGGTCTGATGGTAGGACGAATTGGTAATTTTATTAATGCTGAATTATGGGGACGAGTTTCTGATGTGCCTTGGGCAATGGTTTTCCCACTTGCAGGAGGATTGCCTCGCCATCCCTCACAACTCTATCAAGCACTATTAGAAGGCCTTCTATTATTTATTATTTTATGGATTTATTCGCGTAAGCCGCGTCCTACTATGGCTGTATCGGGTGTATTTTTAATTGGTTATGCTGTGTTTCGCTCGATTGCAGAATTGTTCCGCGAACCTGATGCGCACTTAGGTTTTATCGCATTTGATTGGTTAACAATGGGACAAATCTTAAGCATCCCTATGATAATATTTGGTACTATCTTAATACTGCTCGCTTATCGAAATACTGAAAATAAAGTTTAATTCCGCCTAAAAAAGCACCTTAGATAAATGGATTCCAAGACTAAAAGACTAAAAGCTTAATATTTAAGATTCTAGCCTTGGGGTTCAAGTTGTAAATTATTTATTCCATACAACTCATATTATTGACTAAACACCGCCGTACATTGTTTATTTTCATCTAAACTCAAGCGTACTGTTTGATTAACGGGTGGTTCAACAGGTTCAGGTGGTGTAATGATGAGTGAGCGAGTTAAACGTTTAGTATTTTCTGTTTCAACGATACAATCTCCTTCCCATTCAGTGAGCTTCATATTTTCCGCAGGCTCGGCAGTCAAAGTTAAATCTGTTCCAGTATAAAACTCTACACGACATGTTTGATTTGAACCACAATTCATCCCTATAGGATAACTATTCACTTGCCCTTCGCCTTTGATTTGCACCGTTAAGTAATAAGTTGACGGCAAACTTGGTGCATTTGTCAATTTGCTTGGTGGCACTGCGGCGAATTCATATGCGCCAATATCACACGCTTGTTGATAATCACGGGTTGCATTACGTTGATCTGCTAAGACACGATCTTTATGAGTAAATAAAGGATTGTAGCCATGTACTTGACTCATATAACGGCAATCTTGGGCGGGAATCGCATCAATTAAGATACTATTTTCAAGCAAGGCATGAGTTAATGGTGTTTTTGGAGCAGCTTGATTTAAACTTAAAACCATATCCAACTGATTGGAAATATCAACAAGTTCAATATCAGTTATCTGTGTGCCACATCCATTGTCAACTGCAAAAGCATTATAAGCCCCTGTTATAATTTGGCTATTGCTTCCATTATTACATCCCGCTGCGCCGACTTTAGATTGATTATTAAACACAATTGAAGCGGCTAAAAACAATTGTCCGTCATTATCAATCCCCGCGCCATAATTTGCGGTATTGTTCACAATCGTAGCATGAGAAAGATAGGTAAATCCTTCAAAAGTATTAACTGCCCCCCCAAAAGTAGCATGATTACCCGAAAATGTAACATTGGCTAAATTTGCTGCACCATCTCGGTTAAAGATACCGCCACCAAAATTGGCTTGATTGCCAGAAAAGCTACTGTTCATCACATTGGCAATGCCTTCACTATTATAAATCCCTGCACCACCAAAACCATTATTGGCTTGATTATCTAAAAACTGACTGTTTTCTACATTCAAACGGCCTTGATAATTGAAAATAGCACCGCCGCCATAGCCACGTTCAGCAATATTCTCAACAAATTGCACATAATGTAGATTCAGCGTACCACCATAATTGAAAATAGCACCGCCAGCACTGGATGATCCCGTAGCTAAGTTTTGTTTTACTAAACAATGATAAAGCGTTACAACGCCACCTGCGTTAGTGATTGCGCCACCAAAATTGGTTGTTTTACCTTGAGTTAAAGTTAAATCTTGTAATTGTAAATAAGCATCAGACTGTACAAAAAATAAGCGTGTACGATTTTGGCCATTGATTTCGGTTTGAGTCATTCCTTTACCTGCAACAATCACATCTTCAGTGACATCAAGTAAATTGAAATTCAATAAATACGTTTTCGCGCCTAATTGAATTACATCGGTATAAGCACTGCTGCCCTTACGACATGTATCAATGGCTTTATTTTGATTGGCAGCTTGCACCGCTTCTCTCAAGCTACATTTGCCATCTTGTACAACCACGTCATCCGTCATTGTCACATGAATTGTTGCAGCTTGAATATTGATTACCCAGAAACTCAGTAATGTAAAGAGCAGGATATTTTTCATCCGACGACTCCTAAATAAAAGTTTTAAAGTTACCCAGTTTAATAGCAGGCAATTAGACAATTCTCAAGCTTAAAATTTAAAATCGGTCTAAATAGGCATATAAGCTGCTGTGGATAAAATTTAATAGAGCTTCTATAATCCATTTTAACCCGTTTATGTCGAGATCAAATTCATGAATATCAGCAAATTAACCATAATTGGAATAATGTTATTATCTTTGATTGGGTGTGCAACCAGCAAAGAAGGCAATGTTTATAGCCGTGACCAATCACAACGAGTCCAAACCGTAGAAATGGGCAAAGTGATTGATATACGCACCGTTAAAATTGAAGGCACAAAAAGTGGTGTCGGTACAATTGGTGGTGGTGTGATTGGTGGTATTGCGGGTAGTACCATTGGCGGTGGTCGTGGCAGTGCGATTGCAGCGACTGTGGGTGCAATTATTGGTGGCATTGCAGGTTCTGCGGTTGAAGAAGGTACAACACGTCAGGATGGCGTTGAGTTAACCATTGAATTAGACAGCGGCAAAATCATTGCGTTAGTACAAGCATTTGAGCATAAAGATGAATTTTTAGTTAATGACCGTGTGCGAGTGTTACACAGTGCTCGTGAAAGTCGCGTGTATCGGGCGGGTAGTGAATAATATTCCGTTTTATTACAGCCAAACGGCTTTGCACACCGAAGCAGAACGTTTGGCTACACAATTCAATTTCCCTCTTATCACTACATTCCCCAGCGATTCAAATCAGCTTTATCTTGAATTGAATGAGCAATATTTGGCGTTGCATTCTACAACTGAGAAAACCCAAGGGGTTTATGTTGATTTTGTACAAGGCCAATTGGGTTATCGTCGTGAACATAGTTGTGGGCGCAATCAACCTTTGCCACGTGCCATTGGTTTGAAAAAACATAAGCATTTAAAAGTATTGGATGCCACGGCGGGTTTAGGTCGTGATTCATTTATTTTAGCGGTTTTGGGCTGTCAAGTTACGATGTTGGAACGTTCCCCTATTTTGGCAGCATTATTAACTGATGGTTTGCAACGATTGGGGCAACAAGCTGAATTAGCTGATATTTGGAACAATATGCAATTAGTTCATCAAACAGCACAAACTTATTTACAGAGTTTGGATTCAGAGCATTACCCTGATGTGGTTTATTTAGACCCAATGTATCCGCATCGGCAAAAGTCAGCTTTAGTTAAGAAAGAAATGCGCTTTATTCGGCAAGTGGTGGGTGATGATGATGATAGCTTAGAATTACTGGCAGTGGCATTACAATGCGCTAAGCAACGAGTGGTGGTTAAGAGGCCAAAAGGCGCGCCTGTTTTATCAATGGCTGGAAGTAATATTAAGCCACACACTGATATTCAAAGTAAAAATACCCGTTATGATATCTATTTAGGTATCGATATTTGAAAAGCTGAAATACAAGTTGGTTATTGAACCATAAATTATATACAGACTTTCAGCAAGCAGGTGTAAGCTCAAGTTTTTAGTCAATTCCTTTTTATATATTAGGACTGCCAACACTTTAAGGACTATAGTCAATGCTGGCTTATGTGTTAGGGCTGCTAGTCCTTTTATGCTTTAAATATCAATCAGTTTTGAAATTGAAGACTGCCAATCCTGGATCACTTTAAAATAAAATGACTATAGTCCTGAATGGGAAAATATGCAATTTATTGCGTCTGTAATATAACTCCATTACAATTTGTTCAATAAATTTTGACTGGAAAGAGCTTATATTTTGAAACTTGCCATTGTTATTCTTGCAGCTGGACAAGGTAAACGTATGCACTCAGATTTACCTAAAGTGCTACATCCGCTTGCTGACAAACCCTTACTTCAACACGTCATTGATACGGCGATGACCCTTAAACCTAATGATATTTATGTCATTTATGGACATGGTGGTAATCACGTTCGTGAGCATTTACAACATTGTCCTGTGCATTGGGTTGAACAAAAGCAGCAATTGGGGACAGGCCATGCAGTTGCTCAAGCTATGCCGTCAATTGATGACGATACATTAATTCTCGTGTTATATGGCGATGTGCCCTTAATCCAAACGGAAACTTTGCAAGCACTATGTCATCCTGAACGTGAACAAACCTTACGACTTTTAACTGCGTCATTGGATAACCCAAAAGGATATGGTCGGATTATGCGTAACGCAGCTAATCAGGTGACACAAATTATTGAAGAAAAAGATGCAGATAATAATATTCGCCAAATTACCGAAGTCAATACAGGTATTTTAGCCGTACCCGCATATTATTTACGTAAATGGTTGAATGCACTTAATACTTCAAATGCACAAGGTGAATACTATTTAACTGATGTTATTGAAATGGCGGCTCAAGCAGGGATTAATATTTTTACTCATCAGCCTAATTTTCATTATGAAGTACAAGGCATTAATGACAGAATGCAACTTTCTGAATTAGAACGCTATTATCAGAAAAAACAAGCGATTCAATTAATGCAGTCAGGTGTGACTTTGAAAGACCCTGTGCGCTTAGATATTCGAGGGACAGTCAAAACGGGTTTTGATGTCAGTATTGATGTTAACGTGATTTTAGAAGGCGATGTGACATTAGGCCATCGGGTCACGATTGGTGCAAACACCATTATTAAAAATAGTACCATTGGCGATGATTGCGAAATTCTGCCTAATAGCTTAATTGAAAATGCGCAAGTAGGTATGGGTTGTCGAGTAGGCCCGTATGCGCGTTTACGTCCTGATGCAAAGCTAGCAGATAATGTTCATGTCGGTAATTTTGTTGAAATTAAGAAAACCACGGTGGCATCGGGTTCAAAAATTAATCACTTAAGTTATATTGGTGATGCTGAAATCGGTAGCGATGTGAATATTGGAGCGGGCACGATTACCTGTAATTATGATGGAGTGAATAAATCGAAAACTACGATTGGCGATAATGCCTTTATTGGCTCTGGTACACAGTTAGTCGCCCCTGTTTGCGTGGGTGGCAATGTAACCATTGGAGCGGGTTCAACCATCACTAAGGATACACCTGATAGTGGCTTAACCTTAAGCCGGAGTCCGCAAGCATCTAATCCCAGTTGGCAGCGGCCGCAGAAAAAATCATAACTTTATTATATCCTCAAAGATTGACAGTCCTGTTTTTTAATTTTATTTGCAGGCATTAACAAGGATTGTCATTCCTAAACACATATCGAAACCTATTCATGTTAGAACCAAGAGAACGTGTCGTCTTAATCGCTGGTGGTATCAGTTTAAGCTTATTGCTAGGCTATTTTTTCGTCCTAGACCCGTTATTATTAAAACGGCAGCAATTAATCAATATTACCCAATCCCAACAAAAAACCTTAAGCTGGATGCAAACTGCATCACAAGAAATCCAACAACTGAGAACTCAACCCAATAGTTCTTCACGCCCTGTATTAACCCAGTCTTTATTTAGTCTCATTGATGAAAGCTTGCAGAAAACTAACTTGCAAAAATTGAATAAGCGTATTGAACCACGGAAAGAAACAGAGGTAAGAGTTAACTTTGATAGAGTCGCATTTACCGATTTGGTGAAATGGCTAGCAGATTTGGAAAATCAATATGGAGTGAAAGTACTGTTGACGAATGTTGAGCCTCTCAAACAACCAGACCACGTAAAAATACGAATGACTTTATATGTGTCTGAAGTTTGAAGGCAAACAAAGCTTTAAATCTGACAGATTATCAAATATCAAACCTGTCAGGTTTGAGCTTAAGTCTCTTTACAACTTATTGAATTGCTTCAACAGCTGTAGCTTGAAGACCTTTAGGTGTTTCAGTGAATTCAAATTCCACTTTTTGACCTTGTTTTAATACTTTGAAACCACTACCTTTAATTGCAGAGTGGTGTACGAATACATCTTTGCCGCCTGCGTCAGGAGTAATGAAACCAAAGCCTTTTTTCTCGTCGAATAATTTAACGGTACCAACTTGCATAAAAATAACCTCAAAAAACTAATAACTAATAACTAAAAGAAACAGGATATAGCAAAACCACCCATGATAAGTGTTAGGATTATATAATACTTCTTTGAGAGCGGCCAGCTTGTTTTTAATAAAATCGCTATTTTAATATCTACCTAAAGAATTAAAGCTTACAATTCATATAAGTACAAGTCAACGGCAGGTTGATGTTGACTGTCTAAACGTAACCCTATTCCATCTAAATGGCTTAAGAACAAATCTGTTTCCTGCCAAGAATGGTGAGTAAATAAAAACCAGACCCGCCCTTGACCCTGTAATTTCTCTAAATCAGGTAAAGATTGTTGGAATAATTCCCCTGCACCTAAAATACATTTGGTTTCACTTATATTAACAGGTTTCATCGCTAATTTTTGGCGATAATAATCAATTTCTTTAATAAAATCTTTAGCTGGAATCGGAGAAATTAAATGACAAGAAGTATAATCAAATCCATATTGCGGTGCATAATAGCGAAATGCAGGTTCTGCCCAATGATATAAGTATAGCTTATCTTGTTGCCCATGAGCTTGGAGATAGTTCATTAACGGTTTAATTTCTTGTATTTGCCTATGTTTTGAAATATCCCCTAACGGATATACTAACAGTGTAACTAAGCTAGCTTGTAACACATAAGTACTCCATTTATGAGTTTGCTGTGGATAATCAGCGATAGTCAATTGAATTTGGGCAATTGCTTCAGCAATGACAAGATAAAAAATAGGTAGTAGAAATAATATTAGTCGATCTGCAAATGGATAGGCTTTTAGATAAGAGAGGATTAAAGTCAGCGCAATCGGTACAACAGATAAATAAAGCAACTGCTGTTTTTTAACCATTAGCGTAAAGCAGCCAAATAAAAACAAGATTGCTGGGATGTAAGCCGTAGTGGTGATTTGACCTAAATTTGCGGGATAATTAAATATACTTGTAAATCTATCAAATAACCATTGTTGTCCCGCTTCTGTTAATGGGTTAGGCATAAAAGCATGTAATATCTGATCCCAGAATATCAATAACCATTCACCAATGGGTGATGATCCAACCCCACCATTACTAACAAACTTATACATAGTGACAATGCTGATGAGCCATGCGATACCAATTAAAGCCAAAATAGCCAGTTGCCGCCATTGTTTCTGATAAAGTAGCTGTAATCCCCAATAGCTACCCATTGAGGCAAGAATAAATGTAGCAGGATGTGAGAACCAAACAATGACCACCCCAAGTATTGCAAGTAGGATGACACGTCCTTTGGTCAAATCTAATTGCTGCCAACTCACAGCCAACCATAACAAACCAATAGTAATAAATACATCACTTGAATATTGTTTGAAATCAGAACTATAAAGAATTAGCGCATCTGAAATAGCGAATAAAAACACTGCAATCGGTACAGCAATTGGGGAAACGGTAATACGAGCTAAAAAGTAAAATGCGATGACTGAAAGTAGGCCGCAGATAAGAGGATACAACCGCAAAATGTAATCAAAATTACCAAACAACTCTATAGATAGCTGAGTTATCAACATAAAAGCAGGTGGTGCGATATGGCTATGGCTGTAATCAAGAGGCAGTTGTAACACTGTCCAAAAGTCACGATGCAGAAAATTGACCGCAAAAAAGGCTTCATCTAGCCATAATGCTCGATTGAAAAAATATTGATCTAAGCGCAATCCTATGCCCAGAGCAATAATGAGCCATACGAGTATTGTCAGTATTGTATTTTGTTTCATAGTTTTGATTGATAAATTAACCAATGGAGGGACCTATATTATAAATTGGGTAGCAGTGTAAATCGTAGTGCAGGAGTGCCAAACGTGTTTTGCGAGTAGCTACTTGATATTCAGTTAACACTAGCTTTCACAGGACTAGCATAAATTGTTTAAATTAAACCAAATCGCCCCATAAGCCCTGACATAAGCTTAAAACAGTAATTGCTGCGGTCTCGGTACGTAAAATTCGAGCACCCAAATGAGCCGCTTGATGCCCCTTTTGATTTAATAACTGGACTTCTTCATCACTAAACCCACCTTCTGCCCCAATAATCAATTGTATAGGTTGTTCAGGAATAACTGATTGAGCCAAACTTTGTACAGTATTAGGCATGAAATACACGCTATTTTGCGCCGCGTTCGCATCAATCCAATGATTAAACAAAGTAATGTGATCTAATTGTGGTAAGACGGTACGCCCACATTGTTCAGCCGCATTTTGAATGATTTTTTGCCAATGTTGTTCTCGTTTCTCAAATCGATTTTTTGCAAGTGGAGGACTGCGTTTGGTCAACAATGGCGTAATCGCATTGATACCTAGTTCAACCGCTTTTTGAATCGCATAATCCATGTGCTCGGGTTTGGATACTGCTTGGATTAAATGTAGGTTGAGAGGTGATTCGCGTGAAATATCATTGAATTGGTCTATTTTGACAATAGCGCATTTTTTCTGAATCTCAATCAAGGTTGCACTATATTCACCACCTTGGCCGTTGAATAAGATTAAAGGTGTATCTACTCGCAAACGCAAAACGTTTAGCAAATAATGACTACTTTCTGAATTTAAAGGAATCTGTGTGCCCACTTCAAGGTTAATGGGAGTATATAAACGGGTTAAGCGCATAATTGAAAAAATCAAAATAGGAGTGTAGGGTTGTTAATCTTTAGGAAACTAAGGTTTTTTTAGTCAAAATTCAGGACTACCCGCTTTCAACAGAAAGGCAGTCCTAATACACTGAAGTTGCTGAAGTTATGGCACAACTTGATTAATAACAACTTCAACCGTTTGACCTAATGTAACAGGAGTCACAGTCCCTTTTAAATCACCCGATTGCTCCATCGCGCCACCTGATTTTGAAACTCGAGCCATCACTGTAACCGCTTCAAAATTAGAGATTTTCATACTTGGCATCATCGATTGGCTGTCATCTAATGTGGCTTGGGTTGGTAATTCACTAGCTGATAAACGCACAATAGCCAATGGCATTGGAGAACCTTTTGTTGCACGTGCATAAATAAACAAGGTATCACCTGCTTGCACTTTATCTTGCAAGCTAGGGTCTAAACGCACACTGACTTGGATATTACCTGTTGTTGCGGCAGTAGTATCAGTCGTCGTATTCGCTGCACTATTTTCGCTAGCACTGGGCGGAGTTGCAGGCTCTGTGACCGTTGCTACTTCTGCTACTTCGATTAGAGGTTGTCCCAAGACTTGTCTAACTTGATTGATATTCTGGGTTAAACTGGTAATTGCTTTAGTCTCACCTTCTGGTAATAAAGGTAGTAAACGTTCCCAATAATCAAGTGCTTGTTGTAATTGATTTTGTTCCCGTGCCGAAAAACCTGCCAACCACAAAGCACTGACATGTTTAGGATCAATTTCTAGCGCATTGTTTAATAGCATGCTTGGTAAACCCATCAGCTTATTATCATTGACGATTGCAGCAGCTTCCGCATAATCAACTAAAATATTAGGGTCTTTACCTTCTGTCAATGTGACCAATTTAGTATAAGTTTCAATCGCTTCAGGGTAACGTTTTAACATAACATACGAACGCGCCAACATATAATGGCCTTTTACATCATCGGGCTGTTGTTCTAAACGTTTGGCCAAACCCTCCACCATTTCTTCAAAATCAGAAGGCTGTTGACCGTGTTTCTCGGCTGTGGCTTGTTTCGCTTCAGCAGGCCGCAATAATTCGTAACGTCCGAAATTAGCATATAAACCCAAAGCAATCGCAGGCACAACAATTCCAACAATGGCAGCACTTACCCAGCGGGCTTGTGAATGATAGGTAATTTGCTGTGAATCCAATTCTTGCGCAAGGCTTTTTTCTAATTCTTGTTTGCGCTGCTGAAAATCTTCATTTGATAGTTTTTCTTGTTCTAATTCTTGCAACCGTTCTTTATAAATGGCTACATTGGTCGAAGTTTGGCGACTTTCCTCTGTGTAATTTTGTTGGCTCAATAACGGGGGAATCACAAACACCAAGGCGATAGCGGTGAGTAATAAAATAATAAACCAAAAAGCAAACATGCAATATCCTTTTTATTGGTTGTTCAAAGCTTGTTGAATTTTTTGTTGTTCTTCTTCAGTTAACGTTTCTGGCTGAGCCGTGGCTTTAGCATGATGACGAATCGCTAATAATAAGCCAAATAACGCAATTAACAATAGAATCACAGGCCCTAACCACAGCACGAAGGTTTTGGGTTTTAACGGGGGATTATATAAAACGTAGTCACTATAACGCTCAACCAAAAAAGTATAAATTTCATCATCGGTTTTACCTTTCAAAATCATATCGCGTACCACATCTCGTACATCTTGGGCAATGCCTGCATTGGAGTCGGCAACGCTTTGATTTTGACATACAACACAACGTAATTCATTAGCCATTTTCCAGAACCGTTCTTGTTGTTCAGGGGTTTCAAACTCTATTGGATTCTGGTCAATTGCATAAGTAATGCTCGGAAATAACAGTACAAAAAGCAGTAGTAAACGCATAGCTTTCCTTTAGTCCCAGTGACAAAATGGGTTATTGTACAGGAAATTTAAACAATCACATCGCTAGTTAAAAATGAACCTAACATCCAGTTATTTTAAAGCCGCCATCACCCCATCCCAAAACACAATTCTGGCTTCAAGAGCTTGGCAAGCGGTCTGTTCAGCTTCTTGCATTTTAGCAGGATCATTTTCACATAATTCTTGCAACAACCGAATCGACAGCGGCGCATGGAAATCTTGATCTAAATGAATATGCCGATTGAGATAAAAATGGAAAATTGGGGCTTGCTCAGATGTGACTTGCATCCGTTCTAAAAACGCTCGAAACATCACAGGAATAATTTTCTCACGCCCTAATGCCAAGGCTGCCGCAACACAGTGTGGTTTATCTGCCGCAATAAAAGAAAAGGTCGTTTGAGTAAACTGACGTGATGGAGTAGGTACAAAATCTGCGTTTAGCGCAGCGTCAACACCCTGTTTTTTGACCAACTGAATGAATCGCCAAGCATTATTTGCATCTGCCCCGACTTCCTGCATCGCACGGCAATAAAGTTCAAAATGACTACTATGTTGCCCATCAACGACAGGATTGGCTTGATCTGACTCCTCTTCCATCACCAATTCATTGATAAAACGTCGTACATTGCCATCGCCTTGCGGTGTCCAAGGATAGTTTGTGGGTGCAATTTTTTGCTGTAAATATTTAATCATCGACATAAAATCCCACACCGAGAAAATATGATGATTCATAAAACAACGCAAGTCATCCATGGATTGTAAAGCAGCATAAACAGGATGATTATCAAGTTGTTGCTGTAAGGGTTGTATCACTTCAGAATTAAATTCTATACTCATTACTTGAGTTCCTAAACGATGTTGATGTACACACTTTTTTATTCCAGTTGAATATTGCACTTAAATCATTTATTTAAAGGTTTTTATGCCACATTAACATGTAGCCAAACTTGCAAAACAGTATAAAATTGAGCTTAAAAGCGGGTTTAACTTCTGCTGATTTTAACACCTGATACCTTCTTGTGTTTAACCATAATTACGGATAGCAAATCGTTTTATAGGGAAAAATGATGCAAAATATTTTAGTGTTGTATTACAGTCGCCACGGACACACCACCCAAATGGCGCAAAAGATTGCCCGTGGGGTTGAAGAAATTCAAGGTTGTGAAGCGATTGTGCGTACTGTGCCGCCTGTTTCTACTGTTTGTGAAGCAACTACTTCTGATATTCCAGATCAAGGCGCACCGTATGTGACTCAAGAGGATTTGAAACAGTGTGCAGGTTTAATTCTTGGCAGCCCAACCCATTTTGGCAATATGGCAGCTCCAATGAAATATTTTTTAGATCAAACCAGTGGTTTATGGTTAGGCGGTGATTTAGTGGGTAAGCCTGCAGCGGTATTTACCTCAACCTCTAGCTTACATGGCGGCCAAGAAAGCACTTTATTATCAATGATGTTACCATTGTTTCATCACGGCATGTTAGTGCTAGGATTGCCTTATACTGAGCCTAGTTTGGGTGATACCAAAACGGGTGGCACGCCTTATGGCGCGAGTCATGTCGCGGGCAGTCAACAACAAAATCCGTTGAGTGATGATGAGATCAATTTGTGTCGGGCATTGGGTAAACGTGTGGCATCAACCGCGCTGAAATTAGCCTAAATCAGAAATTAACGAGTCGTATCAATCGCATATTTTGTTGAATATGATTCGTTGATAATGTCGATGAAATGCTGACCAAAACGTTGTGCAGACAGTTGTTTATTCTGAAAAAAAGCCAAAGAAAATGCCTGCTGGGCAAGACCTGCTGCTTCACGCAATGTTTTATCCTCAATCAAAGTTGAAGCCAATTGCATATACTCTTCAATAGTGGTTGCGCGAAAATAAAATTTACCCTGTTGTAGGGTTGCCTGTGCCAGTGCTTGTGCCTCGGCTAAGCCTTTGCCTGTCAGTAATTTGTGCATCAAATCTTGTGTGCCCGTGCCTTCTGCTTCATAACTCGCATGGCATACAAACGGTTTAGCCGCAGCCATCGAGTGTATTAAGGTCACACCACAAGGAAAGGGAAAGCTGTCTAAAAAAACATCAATCACTTGGGCATATAAACGCGTATCAATCCAGCCCATGAAAAAGCATTGTTGTGCCACAGCAGCAAATCGTTGCTGAATGCTAGGCAGTTGATGGCGACCTGTCCATAAAAAAGCTGCCTTGGGATATTTTTGTAAAATTTGAATGACGGCCGTAATAAATGCTGGACTGTCTAATTTTTCTTCACGTCCAAAGCTGCCTAAAATTATATCAAATGCAGAATAAGAGGCTCTAATTTGCTCGGCTTCAGTTGCAAAATCAGCTTGATATAACTCATCTGCTGAAAATGCCCCACCGCCTGCTCGCCATAGTCGTGAACCAATTTGTTTAAATCGCTCGACACTGCTATTGGTAACATAACCATCAATTTCAGGTAGTGCCATATCATGATATTTCATTGCCCACCAAATTTGCACAGGTGCGACTTGCATCGAAAAGGCAAATGGCATTATTGCTGCGACGCTAACCCAAACCATTGCATGAATATTATGTTGTTGTGTTTGTTGGCGTAATAAAACTAAACGCTGATAAAAAGAAGATGATTGTTGATTTAAGTATGTTATTGGAATCGATTTGCGTTGTAGACGTTGTTCTAGCTCTACATTTTTGCCTCTAAAAATAAAAACATGCGGTTGAAATAAAGGCTTATCCATCTCCATTAACCCTTCTAGCATATTAACTAACACTTGGATATGGGCTAACAACGTTGCATTATGGATAAAAAAACCAATTTTATAAGATTGCTCAATTGAAGCAGGAAAATAAAAAGGCAGCATGCTATTTAAGTGTAAACCCGCTTGGCGCATAATGGGAACAAGTTGCTGCTGACACGCGCTAAAATGAGTTTCTGTTTCAATTTGTCGCACATAATAATTATCAATGACCGTTTCTAAATACAGTCCTAAATCATAATATTGCAATTCAAATGCAGTTTTAAACCAAGACAATATCAACTGTTCAAATAAAGTTTTATTCCATGTTTTACTTGATGTTTTATGAAAGCCTAGTAATGCAATCAAACATGCTATTTTTACATAAGCTTTGGTTTCCGATATTTGGGATAATTGCAATGTTTTAACTAATTGTTGTAATTTTTGGACAGAATAAGTTTTAAAGTAGCCCGTTTGTTCCAGTAATTGTCCATAAGTTTGTAATTGTGTTTTATGTTGATTCCAATCTTGGATATTTTCACGACAAATGACTTTAATTAGGTTTTCTACACTTTTATTGTCAAATCTCATTTCAATCGCTATTCTTGCATGTTTAAGTGCAGATTTGAGTTGTTTCTTAATGGCGAATACATTGGCTAATTGCTGATGAGCATCTATTGCTTTAGGTTGGATTTTGATGGTTTTCTGGAAATGGCTAATAGCTTGTTCATATTGCTGATGATGTTGAGCAACCATCCCCATCAAATACCAAGCAATATCAATTTGAGGTGCTTGCTGTATGATTTGTTGGCAAATTATTTGAGTTTTATCAAACTCTTGAGCTTGATAAGCTTGAATTGCTAAGTCAATTGCTTTTTTTAAAGTCAAAGAGTTTTTCATAAATTATCGATAATAACGGCGGCTGTCAATGTTACGAATTTTAGCAGGAGAACCTTGATAAACATGCCAAGGTTTAGAATTTTGAGTTAGTAAACTGTGTGCAGCTAAAAAAGTACCTTCTGCAACGCGACAATCATTATTGACAGCCGACCTTAAACCAAGATAACAATATGATTCTATAATAGAATGTCCTGCACAAGTTGTGGTAGCTATAAAATTATGTGATTGAATTTGAGAATGGTGTCCAATAAAGCTGTCTGCCCAAATCATGATATTATTTTCTATATTAACAAAAGGTTGAATCACACAGTTTTCTAAAATAAAACAATTTTCGCCAATGGTTTCCGCAAATACAGTGGCTTTTGAACTTATATACGATATACATTGATAACCTTTATTTTTGACTTCCAAATAAATTTGTTCACGTAATGTGTTCATTTTCAAACCTGTCATTGGTACAAAAAATTGATATTCATCAGGTGGATAAAGTTGCTCCACCGTTTCAAATTCCACAACGGGCAAATTACAAAAAGTCTGCGATTGTAAATAATCTTTAGACACTGTAAATGCTATCACCTCATGTTCTGAATCATGTGTTAAATAATAATGGGCAAGCTGTGCTGTATCCAATATTCCAAAAATGATGACTTTTGCCATAATTATATAGTTAATTCTGTCTTAAGTGGGACTGGCAGTCCTGAAATACTTTAAATATCAAATAGTTTTAAAATCTAGGACTACCAGTCCTATATCATCTTAAAATAAAATAACTATACAAGTTGATATTCTTTGAGAAAATGTTGGGTTTGTTTAACGGAATTAAACATCAGTAGATCAATCACCGATAAATGGTTTATAAATTCATTATTAAACTGTTTATAAATAGTAGCTTGTGTTTCAATAAACTGTAGTTGGATACCTGCATTTTCAAATGTGTCTTTATCATATAATAGCTGCCCTCCCATCAAATTAATATAAGTTTCAGCCTGTTCTTGCTGACAAATATCAACAATCCGAGCTTGACCTTGTAAATCTTGATTTTGATAAATTGAGGCACTTTTAACTAATTCGGTTTGAATATCCAAATAATCTAACATTATCTGTAAACTATAAAAAATATAATCGCTAAGTTGTAATTGTGGATAATTGATGATTTCCTGAAATACTGGATATAAATCAAAATGAGGGGCTTTTTTATAAGATAGCTCAATTTTTTTGAGTAGCTTAGTTTGCCATTTTATATCACAAACTAATTTTAATTCATGGATTTTTCTATTT
>JADGDW010000089.1 GCA_016744725.1 Candidatus Albibeggiatoa sp. nov. BB20
ACAGATTATGAAATTCGCAAAAATTTTAGCTTTATCAGCAGTTATCGGCGCTGCTACAGTTTCTGCACCTGCTCAAGCATGGTGGGGTCCTGGTAGTTGGGGTGGTCCTGGTGGTTGGGGCGGTGCTCCTTGGAGTGGTTCTAATTATGGCAATGGCTATAACAACTGGGGTCCTTTCGACGGCTCTGGCTTTGGTGACGGCAACTTTGACATGAACTTCGGTATCCGTGGCAATGGTCGTGGTAACGGTTATGGTAGTGGCCAAGGTAATAATGGCTATGGTTACAATGGCGGCGGTTATGGCAACAACCCTTATGGCGGCGGCTATGGCAATCCTTATGGCGGCGGTTATGGCAATCCTTATGGTGGTGGCTACCCAGCTCCAGCAGCACCTTACCCTTACCCACCAGCTCCTTATGGTTATGGTGCGCCAGTACCTCCTAAAGCTGCTGAAGAAGAAGCTAAATAAAATCACTTAGATAATCTAAGTTGATACCATTGGCCAAAGATGATTGCAAAATTGTCTTTGGCTAATTTCGTTTTAGCAGCACATAAACTGCGCCTGTCCCTCCATCAAATTGCCTCGCAGAACAAAAAGCAAGCACTTCATCTCTTTGCTGTAACCAACGATTTAATTTTCCTTTCAAAACAGGCAGCTTATTCCAAGAGCCATAGCCTTTACCATGTACAATTCTGATACAGCGATATTGATTAATTTTGCACTCATGTAAAAAATAGGCCACGGCTTCACGCGCCTCAGGCACAATCATGCCATGTAAATCTAATTCTGCTCTAACGCTATACAATCCACGACGTAACTTACGTAATACACTGCGCTGCACTCCCATGCGTATGAATACAAGCTCATCCCCTGTTTCCAAGTCATAAGGGTCGTATGTATCCGACATCATTTCATCACGAATACTGAGGATTTCTCGTTCTCGTTGACGTGGAATCGCCGCGACTTTTGTTGGTTCGGGTGTAACAACATCGCAATGGATGGGTTTCAAACCTTTAAGACCCTGCATAGCTTGACGAAACGTTTGTAGCTCAGTTTCATCTAGCGGTTGCTTACTCATAAAACAATCCTAATATTTCCCTTAAAAATCATATATATAAATTAAAAACAAATCTCAATCATGGACTTTTAAAGCGATAAGCTGAAGTGGGTATGTGGTTCTATTTTACAAATAAAAAGGGCGTGTCTACAATAAATGATAAACACACCCTTTAACAATCAACAGATTATTACTTACTTAATTTATTAATCACGTCTGAGTCAGTGTCAACAACAACATCAACACCACGTTTAATACTACGGCTATCGCTTTCATGTGTCATATCATTGACTAAGCGCAATTGACCTTCACGGATTTCAAATACTGTCCATAAAGTACCGCTTTGATTTGGCACATTCAAAGTTGCAATCAAGCCATATTCATTATAAATATTGACTTGTGCGCCAGCATTTGCCAGACCTTTGCTGCTGCTAGAGTTACGGTTGCTGTAATCATGCACTGAGTAACGATAAACACCCGCCAAATTAGTTTGAGCTAAAGTAATCGTTTCAGGTCCGTAGCTGAATACATCATCCACATCTAATTGTGCAAAAGGTGTGGTGTCTAAACTACCACGTTGAATTGTTGGCCAGAATACATGGAAACGGTCGCCATTAGCTAAAGGTCCTGTTACGTGAGCATCTAAATCAGACGGTGTTTTGCCCCAAGTGAGTACCGCACGTACTTCACCGCTACCCAAAATAGGGACTAAAGTGACATTTTGCTCTGGGCGGGTTTCACCACCTAATACAACGACGTTGGTATAATTGGTTACAAAACCTAATTTAGACGCTTCTAATGTGTAATTGCCACCATTAGCTTGTAATTGATATGAACCATCATCAGCACTAACCGTACTTGTTACGATGTCACCTGTTTTTGTATTGATACCTGCACGTAAATTGAGTGCCACATCACCTAAACCACCACCTGTCACACCATTAACCGCAGCACCTGTCATTGTACCTTCACCCGAATACTCATTAGGAATTAACAATACTTGGTCTAAAGCTAAGCTGTCCCCAAATTGGATGTTAATATCATTGTAAATAGCTGGGATATAACCATCTTTGCTAAATTCAGCACTCACACCTTGCTTGGTTGGTACATTGGTAACATCATAACTGCCATCATTGGTTGTCACATTGTTAGCAGTCAAAACAGTATTCGCTTTAACATCAACATTCACCGCACTCAAACCAGATAAATCAACAGCATTTTTAACAATACCATTCAAATTACCGTTATAACTATTTACAAATAAGAATTGCCATTCTTGATTCAGTTGACCATTACAATCCCAGTTTTGCACTTTTGCTGCATTGGCATCTGCTTGAACTGCGTCAACATCTAAGCATTTGCCTGTACCGTTAACCAATTCATTTTTACTATTCAATGTCCAATTTTGATTAATTGCATCAGCGTCGCTACGGCAATCCCAAATTTGTGCTTGACCACCATTGTTATACGCATCAGGTGCATGAATATCTAAACAACGACCATAATCATTGACTAAACGTGAGCCATTTAAAATCCAGCGTTGATTTTCAGCCGCATGACAATCCCAAGTATGGGTAATTTTGCCATTGCCATCCCAATTTGGAATATCTAAGCAGCGACCTGTACCATTTAATAATGGTGTGCCACTTAATTGCCAAGTTTGAGCAGAATCACTATTACATGTTGAGGTTTGAACTTTGCCACCATGGGTATAAATATCCGTTGCAGGCACATCTAAACATTGACCTAAACCATTAACGAGTTGATCGCCTTGTAACGTCCATGTTTGATTAGCCGCACCATTGCAATCAGCAATACTCAAACTGCCGCCATCAACAGAGCTGGTTAAACATTGACCTGCTGGATTGACAAATTGATTGCCAACTAAAACCCATTGTTGATTTGGATTGCCGTTACACGTTTGAATTTGCACAATACTATCACTTGAAGATAAACATAAACCACCGCCTAAGCTCAGCATAGAAGAAGGATAGGAATCAACAGTTTGACCTGTTTCAGCAGAGATTTTGGCACGAATCGCACTCACAAACAGCTCATAGTCTGAAATTTGGAAGAAAAAGCCATCTTGAGATAAATTAGCACTAGCAGGTTGAGGACGTACCATGGCACGTAATTTTGCTGTATCGATTTGACTACCAATACCAAGAGAATTAACCGCATCAACCCCTTTAGCAATAGCATTATCCGCACTCACCGCTGGGTCGCCATCTTGGTTATGCGCGCCATCTGTCACAATATCAATGACTTGTTTTTCTGAGTTAAAATTAAACTGTTGGGCACATAAATCAATTGCTTGGGCAATACCTGTAAATTCTCCTAAGCCCTCTTGTTTAATATTACTGATTTGCTCCGCAATTTGGTTTGCAACCTCAGCACTGGTCACCACTGTAGGGGCAACTTCAACCCGCGCTTCGGTGGCAAAATGTACAATAGAAACGGTGACGCTACCATCCTGTGGCACAACACTGGGGTCTCTTAATGCTTGGGCTAAACCCTCTAATTGAACTTGAAAATCACTAGAGATAATACTTTCAGAACCATCAAGTGTAGTACACAGTTCGATGGATTGATTAGCAGCGTGAATGCGGGGATTTATCGCAAAAACCAACATCAGCAGCATCAGCCAAGCCAGCCAGTGCTTTATTGTTGTTGAAAACGGGTTGGTCAACTCGTATTTCATGGCATATTCCTTTTGATATAATCACTAAATTGGTATTGCCAAGCATACTTTTATTTAAAAATATTGGCAAGCAAACCTTTAGCTATGCTGATCTAAGTTTTATAATAAGCCTCACTTTTTTTCCTGCAAAGGTATCTCGCAATGGCATTAGATACAAATTGGTTCTCTGAAATTGATGAAAAAGCTGATTCTGCATTTTCTCTCAAAATTAAGCGCAAATTGCATGAAGAACAAAGCCCATTTCAAAAAGTAGAAGTGTATGAAACTGAAAAATTTGGCAACTTAATGGTCATTGATGGATTTACCATGCTGACCTCACGGGATAATTTTGTTTATCATGAAATGATGACTCATCCGATATTATTTGCTCATCCCAATCCTAAAAATGTGGTGATTATTGGGGGGGGAGATTGTGGTACTTTACGTGAAGTGTTGAAACACCCTAATGTGGAACAAGTGACTCAAGTAGATATTGATGAAGCTGTAACCCGTGCTTCTGAGAAATACTTCCCCGAATTATGTGAATCAAATAATGATCCACGCGCAACTTTATTATTTGATGATGGAATCAAGTGGATGCAGAATGCTGCTGATGATAGCGCAGATATTATCATTGTAGATAGCACTGATCCTATTGGCCCTGGTGAAGGCTTATTTAATGTGGCATTTTATACACAATGTCGCCGCGTATTAGGTGAGCACGGTTTATTGATTCAACAAAGTGAGTCGCCTTTAATTCATTTGCCATTATTGCAATCAATTCATAAGGCACAACGTGACGCAGGATTTACAAATACACGTAGCTTACAATTTTTTGTAATGTCATATCCTTCAGGCTGGTGGACAGGCACAATTGCAGGACAAGGTGATTTAACTCAGTTCCGTCAGGATGATGCAAAAAACCTTAAGTTTGAAACTTTATACTACAATGCAGAAATACATCAGGCCAGCTTTGCTTTGCCTAATTTTTTACAACAAGCATTGCCTGCTTAACTTATTTTTGTGGTTAAATATTTCAATGATTCGGACAGTTTTGATGAGGAATTAAGAAACAGGCAAGTAATGAGGGTTATGTCATTTTCGATTTCGACGACAACATAATCCTTAAGGCTTTCATGGAAAGATTATAATTAGTATTGGAACAGATGGACAATGTTAGCAAACCATAATGCTTGATGTGGCCAACGTGAGCGAAAATACTGCTTACAACCTACCTACAAGATAAATATTGGTACTTTGAGTAGTGGCTTTATAGGGGTGTGAACAAAAGTGCGGTTTTCTGGATATAGAGAATAAAACAAGCTAAGCTGAAAGAAAAAGCTGAAAAGGAGAAAGCGGATGTCTACAGAAGAAGAACGAGCATATTACGAAAAAATCAATCGTCATCCCAAGTTGAAAGCACGAATGGAAGCGATACTAGAAATAGTAGAAAGTGCGGAGATAAGCAAAGCAGCAGAAGCGGAACAACGAGCAATAGAAGAGCTACGGCAAATGGGAATGAAGTACTAACTGATTGGGCGCAACAACGTGTGCAGAAAACCAAAGTTCAACAAGTAGGAAAAAATAAATACGTATCTAGTGGAAAAAAACTTTGTTGGCACACCACATTCGGAGACATAACAGTTTATGGAGTTGAATACAAAAAGTCACAACAATTCTCATTCCAGAAAACCTAATGATGAGATCACTATATGAAATATTTAGTTGGTGGAATAACTATCATAATATCCTGCCTCATTGCTGGAATTTTCGGAATTCTACTATTATTCCCAAATAGTATTGTTACGAATCAGTATGCAACGCTCGAAGCTGCACGTACTGATCACTTATTTGGACGCGGTTGGCTTCCTAATATTCTTCCTCCATCTGCATATGACATTCACACATCGAATAACTTGGATATTAATATATCTGATGGTAAGTTCTCGTTTTCACCCTCAGAATATATGTTATTTGCCTCACGTACTCGTCAGTATATCGTTGTTAATACGCCGTTTGTTAATTGGGAAAAAACAGTTGCCCGCAGGCGTAAAAAAGGTTTCCAACCAACTATTTATGCGGAGGAAAGCACTAGATGGGTATTTTTCTGTAAGGTATCCGAAGGGTATTGTGAGTATGTCATGCATCATGTGGATGAATAGAAACTAACTTGACATCCTAGGCAACGATTTGCGTTTGTGTCCAAGCGAGAACCATATGCTCGTTACTGACACACATAAGCCAATGGAAAGCAGGTCTTACGGGTAGTTGGAGGCTGAGACGCTCAGCTGCCGCCTCAAAACTTAAACGTTATGCCTCCGTGAAAGCAAGCGATTATTTTAATACGATTGCCCTGTATGTCTCGTTTTCTCGTTCCAACGGTCTGAGGCTGCAAAAAATGAGGTTCTTTTACAAGCTCTCTCCATTGGAATGCAGCCCAGCCGCTCTGCGTCTTAATGGTAAAAATATTATCATTGTAGATGTCAAATGGGTTCTATAATATTTCAAACTCATACATTTCTGTTAGTGCATTTTCAATACGATAGCCTGCGTTACCAATCTTAGTTTGTTGTTGTTCAAGCTTAATTGTACCGATGACCCAAATGGGTGAATAGGCTTGCTCTGTGTCTATCCCCTGATTTTTCTCAGTTTTAATTAATACAATCTGATTCATAGGTGGCGGCGGGACATGAATGCACGCACCAAAATAAGGAACGAGCAAAAACTCTGTAATTTTACCTGCCTCAAACTTCAACGGTGCAACAAATCCCGGTAATTTAATATGTTTTTGATTCATTTGGGGATTGGGTGGGGCATTATTAATTTCACTCATCATTTGCTGATACATCTCTTCAGCTTGAGGATCATCATCTTCAAAAGCATTCAGTTGGGTTTCATATTTGGCGAAAATTGCCTCTGCTGAATAATCAGCTGGAATCAAATCTTTCCAACCTATTTGTGTTGGAGCTTCGATTGCTAATTCTTCAGGCGTTAAACCATTACTTGTTTCTTGTTCACACGCAATGAGTAAGCAGCAGATTAAACCTAATTTTAAATATTTAAACATATTACACTTTTACCGTTAATCCATCTTGTAAAGAATGCTGATAGGCAATCCAACCGGGGATTAAACTCAATAGCATTGCTAAACCAATGGCAATTAATAAAATCAAACCTTGTTCAGAATCAAGTGGGCTTACGCTAAATTGAATCCCATACCATTCTACTATCCACGGCTGAATCATACTTTGTAGGCTATATAAAAGTCCGATTCCAAATAAGCATCCTCCCATAACCACGAGCAATGCTTCTAATAAAAAAAGTAACAATATATGATAAGCATGAGCACCAATTGCACGTAATATTGCCATTTCACGTCGCCGTTCATTCAACGTAGTCAGCAAGGTTGTGAGTAATCCAATCAGCCCCGCTATTAAAACCAATCCCGATATCATGAATAAAATGCGTTCAAATTGCCCAATGGTCTGCCAGAGCCGAGCCAGTGTTGCGCCCGGTAAAATGGCGAGTAATGGTTCTGCCTTATATTGGTTAATTTTGCGCTGTAGACTAAATGTATCAATCTTACGTTCCAAACCCAGCATAAATGCAGTAATAGCCTTAGGTTCTAAATTCATATGTCGAGCTTGTTGTGCCGTAATATGGATAGGCGATTGTGTCCCTGCTTGCCAATCGACATGAATTGCTTCAATCCCTTGTAAAGAAACATGAATTGTTCGATCAATGGCTGTGCCTGTTGGTTTTAAAATACCGACAACTCTAAAAGGTTTATCAAGATGTTGATTAAATTGAGTTGGCATTAAGCCATGGGTGAGAACGATGTCTTGCTGTAACTGATAATGTAGTGATTGTGCGACATCCCAACCAATCACCGCATCATAAATATCATCAAACATGTGTCCTTGTTGAAAACGGAGCGATTGATTATCAGCATAACGATAATATCGAAAATAGTCTTGATTTGTACCCATGACCCGAAATCCACGATGTGAGTCACCTAAAGAAATCGGAATCGTCCATTTAACAACGGGCAAAGCTGCGAGTTCTTGATAGGATTGATATGAAATATTATTGGTGGCATTACCGATTCTAAATACACTATAAAGCAGCAAATTAATTGAGCCACTACGCGCACCGACAATTAAATCCGTTTGAGTAATGGTATTGATAAAGCTTGCTTTTGCTTGTTTACGAATTTGATCGACACCCAACAATAATAAAATACTGATCGCAATTGACAGCATTGCAAGAGACAAACTGACTTTACGATTCCACGCACTTTTCGCAGCAAGTTTAAAAATAATCATCATATTGTTGCCTGATTAAATGCTGATAATTCAAGCACTGTGGAGAAAGAACGGGCTAATTGCAAGTCATGACTCACGAAAATCACGGTACTATTTTGTTGTTGTGCCTCAGTAAATAAAAGCTCTATAAAACGTTGTTGGTTATCCGCATCCAATGCCGAAGTGGGTTCATCTGCAATAATAATTTCAGGTTGTCCTATCAAAGCTCGTGCAACAGCGATACGTTGCTGCTGACCAACACTGAGTTTTTGTATAGATTGATGTATTTGATTTTCTGCAATCTGTAATTCATCTAGTAAACGTAATGCCGTTTGAATGTATTTGCCTGCTTTAGATTTGCGTTTTGCTGAAAAATAGCAGGGCAGTAACACATTTTCTAATACTGATAGATAGGGCAATAAATTAAATTGCTGAAAAATAATACCAAAATGATCGGCTCTAAATTGGTCGCGTCGCGTTGCGGAAAGTAAATTGAGATTGGTATTTAACACTTCCACTGTGCCAACTTGAGGGCGATGAATACCTGCAATCAAATTAAGCAAGGTGGTTTTCCCACAACCGCTTTTACCGTAGATAAAAACATGTTGTCCCTGTTGTATATCTACAGTAGGAATATTAAGTATATCAGAACCTTGCCTAGTCCAACGAAATTGAACTTGCTGTAACTGAATAACATGATTGTTCATTGAATGCTATCTAAGTTGAATAAGACTGCTATTTGGAGTCAAATCTTGAGCAGATTGTAGTGTATCAGTAACCCATTGAGCATGTAACATTTCAAACTGGGGGAATTGTTTAAATAACTTATTAATTTCAATCGAAATTGGCATGGATTGACATTGGTAATGGTATTTTACTTCTATATCAGTATGCACTTCTGCTGTTTCATGTGTATGGTGTTCTTCAGCATCGTGATGATCTGCTTCTTCGGCGTGTTCTTCAGCATGATGGTGATTTGCTTCTTCTTCGGCGTGTTCTTCAGCATGATGGTGATTTGCTTCTTCTTCGGCGTGTTCCTCAGCATGATGGTGATTTGCTTCTTCAGCGTGTTCTTCAATTTCAAATGGGCTATGAATATCCACAGATTGTAAAAGACATGTTGCTTGAGTATCTAATTCAAACAATGTAGACGACTTTAACGTTGTTAATTGCTTTGTCACATATTGCTGTTGTTCAGGATTATGCGGCAAATGTTCAAATCCCAGAATATTATACGCAGGGGTTTCTAGTTCAATAACCAAATCAGGCTGCGATACGGCAATATTTAACGTTGCAATACCATGTTGATGAACGCCTTGCTCACGATGCTCTGTTTCTGCAAAAACCACATTTGGTGCAATGTAACACAATAATAAACATAATATTTTTGAATTCATTTTTACTTACTCCAATCCAGAATAGATAATCTATTAGCGAATTATATCAAATATTGAGTGAGAAGCTAGGAGAGAGGCAAATAATGAGGGTTATGTCATCTTCGACGACAACATAATCTTTAATGTTCTCATGGAAAGACTACAAGCAGATAAAGGGCTAGAAATCTCAACATTTGCGGTGGTAAACGTAAATACAGCTTACAACTTACCTACAAGGCAAACATTGATATCTTTGAGTTAAATAAAAAAGCCCGCCAAACACTCGATATGTTGACAGGCTTTTTAAAAGCTGACGACTTAGAAATGTGGTTTTTCTTTGGCGCTATTAAAGCGATCAATAGAACTCATGATTTCTTTTTTCGCTTCTTCAACGTCTTCCCAGCCAGTTACTTTGACCCATTTATTATTTTCCAAATCTTTGTAACGCTCAAAGAAATGAGCAATTTGGTTTAATAATTCTGGACGAATATCTTCAATGTCACGAGTTTGACGATATAATGTAGATAATTTATCTTCAGGCACAGCAAGTACTTTTGCATCAGGGCCAGATTCATCTTCCATACGCAATAATGCTAATGGACGACATTTGATGACTGCACCACTAATCACTGGAATTGGAGTGATGACTAATACGTCAACAGGGTCGCCATCTTCTGATAACGTATGAGGAACATAACCATAGTTACAAGGATAGTGCATTGCAACATTCATGAAACGGTCAACAAACATTGCACCTGTTTCTTTATCAACTTCATACTTAACAGGATCGCTATGTGCAGGAATTTCAATAATAACATTTACTTCTTCAGGTATATTTTTACCTGGAGCAACTCTATCTAAATTCATATAAATTTCCAGTAACGGATGAAAAATTTCTTTGGAATAGCATTCACCATTTTAAAGATATTTGACTTAAAAAACTACGTGCTTTTGATTTTTTTTGTGCATCTGCACCATATTATACTAATATAGTCTTATAAGATGATGATAAACTTTATAATTTATATTTATAATAAAAAATATTTTAGTAACCTTTGAAAATTCCGTGTTCAAGACTTGAAAAATCGTAGATTGGGCATAGTTAAAAGAAGGTTTTTATCTACAGTATAATTGAGGAGATTTCATGAATCCGAAAAAACTTATGTTGTTGGCTGCCATCGCATTTGTCGTTGTTGGTATTGCAGTTGAGTTAACTAGTAAAGCCCCGATTCCAGATCAAGCTTCATCAAAAAACAAGCTGTTTCCCAACTTAATGGATAAATTAAACGATGTAGACAATATCGAGATTAGTAACAGTAGTGCAAAATTTACAGTGCAACTTGAAGCAGGCACATGGGGATTGGTTGATAAACAAGGCTATCCTGTTAAAGAAGAAAACGTGCGTAATGTTTTACTAGGAGTGGCAAGTCTCAATATTGTAGAACCTAAGACCCAGAAACCTGAAAATTATGCCACATTGGGCGTACAAGATGTCAATATTAAAAACGTGGATTCTGCCTTAGTTGTGTTAAATCAAGGCGAAACCACGCTTGCAAGCCTCATTGTGGGTTATGATCGTATCGCACGTAGTGATAATACTTTACGTGAGATTTATGTGCGTAAACCAGAAGAGCAGCAATCTTGGGCTGTAGAAGGTTTATTGCAGTTAGAAAAACAGGCTAAGGATTGGCTAGATAAAAATATTATTAATGTGGAAAGCAGCCGAATTCGCGAACTGACTATTAGTGAAAATAATGCAGAAATCATCCATATTTTTAAAGAGAATGTGAGCGACAGTGATTATCAAATGGCTAACTTACCTGAAAAAGCCATGATTAGCTCAAGCTATTCCATTAATCAAATGGCACATTTTTTAGCTAATTTAACCATGGAAGATGTCAGCGTTTCGGATTCAATTAACAGCGAAACAAGTCGTCAAATCGTATTTACAGCTTATGATGGTTTACAAGTCACACTTAACTTAGTGAAGCAAAATGATGTGTATTACGCTAAATTTACGGCCGCTTACGTTGAACCCGCACCTGTGGAATTAGAGGAAGGCAAGGAAGCCCCGCAATTAAAATCTGCTGTTGAAGTACAAAAAGAAGTGGCTGAACTGAATGAAAAATTAGCACCATGGGTTTATGAGTTGCAACGCTATAAAGCGAATTATTTATTTAAGCAACCGTCAGAGTTATATAAAATCGCAGAGGAAAAGGCTGTGATAGAAGAGGCTGAAACCCCAGTATTTTCCTTAGAAGATGCCTTGAGTAATTTCTCAACTAATCGCAATGCAGAACCTGAATTGCCCCCATTAGGCGATATTTTAGGTAATACAGCTCAGTAGTATGTCGAAGGGCTGCTAATCTATTGTGGGTTGGCAGTCACCGTCATTCAATGAAGATCACAGAAATGCAATTTGCTGCGTGAGCAGATGGGTCTTGCATTCCGAATCAGCTTCAAATCATGACAGTATTATGATTAAGCAGGTGTGATATTTTTATTGGTGACACACAAACAGGTTCGGTTATAGCCTTGGATTTGTGCTGAATGTAGTGCATTGTCTGCATCCGAAATTAAGGTGGGTAAGGTCACATCTTTTACCCCTTCGCTTGCTGTGAGACCAATACTCACGGTCACGTCCAAGCCTTCTGGCTTTAAACCCATCATATTAATCCGCAAGGTTTCAGCTAAACTTTTACCTTTTTCTAAATCAGCATCAGCGATTAATACGGTAAATTTTTTCCCAGCAAAACGCACCACCATCGCGTCATCATCAAAGAATTCATTTAAGAATCGACCAATCACATGCAAAATATGATCGCCAACAATATGCCCTTGAACATCATTGATAATTTCAAAATGGTCAATATCAATCATCATCAAACACATATTGGGGTGTTGACCAATAAAGCCTGTGGCTTCATCTAACAAGAAACGCTTATTTCGCACCCCAGTTAAACTATCAGTGGTGGCTAAATGATACATGTCGCGCGAATAACGGCGTAATACATTATGCTGATGTTTTATCAATAACAATGTTTTCAGCCGCGCAATTAACACTTCTTCCGTAATCGGCTTAGTCACAAAATCATTCGCACCTGCGTGGAAAATTTCGGCCTGACATTGCCTGTTATCATCAATGGTGATAATCAATACAGGCATTTCTTGACGTGAATAATGCAGTTGGGTACGAATCGCATACAACAAATCACCGCCTGTCATCTGCCCTTCTAAGAAGAAATCAGAAAAAACCACATCGTAGCCTTCTCCTTCTTCACCCGCAGAATCAGGGTCTGTTGTTGCTGTTTTTAATAATTCTAAGGCTTTCTCAGCACTGGTAACATGGGTGATATACAAGCCATGCTTTTCCATCAAGGTTTGGGTCGCTTGTGCTGTGCCTAAACTGTCCTCAACGTATAAAACCCGGCCGACTAAGCCTGAGTGACGTTGAGATACATCTTTAATAAATTCAACTAACTTTTTATAGCCTAGAGATTTATTAAAATAATCGGTTACACCAGCGGAAAAACCTTCCCGTAATAAACGTGTGTCTGCATCGCTGGAGACGACAATCACAGGGGTTAAGTGTTGTTTTTCACTTTTGCGGATTTCATGGCACAAGTCGAGGCCATCTAAACCTGGCAGTAGGAGTGAAGTCGTAATTAAATCAAACTTTTCTCGGTGTAAATACTCTAACGCTTCCTCAGCACTGCCACAGGTGACAATATAAGCATCTTGCATTTCCTTTTGGAGTATATGTGAAATGATCGATCGTGCGACTTCTGAACGATCAATAATCATAATCCGAGCAGTTTTAGGGGTTCTCACTCTAGTCATCGTTGTCTACTATGCGGTGTTGCCCGATTGCAGAGATGCCTACAACCAATCTATTATCCAGTGAATGAATAGACAAAAGGCCCGCCTCATTCATGGTGAAATTACGCCTAACTAATAGTTCATTATATCATTGAAATCTATTTAAAGTAGCTTTTTCACAGCTTCTGCCATAGTATACAATTTACGCCGTTTTTGCCATAAATGCGCATCTGTATATAACTCATTGTAAATTAAAAATTAATTGGGACTTTTAAAAATACAATTCTAATTGTATTTTTAGATTTCAACGTTATTTGAAAATAATCTAATTATGGTGTCAGTTGTTGAATCCGTTTTTCGACTTGAGCAGGATTAAATTGAATCGCTTGTCCTTGGCTGAGTTGTAATGCTTTTTGATAAAAAGGTACAGCTGCTTTTGATTGATGTAAATATTCTAAGCTAACAGCTAAATTATAAGCATAATCTGCTTTCTTCTCATCAAAACGATACGCATCAAAATAGGCTTGTTGTGCCTCTCGCCAGCGTTCTTGCTGAGCATACACATTACCTAAACTAAAATGTAGATAAGCTGATTGAGGCGATTGGTCAAGCAAGATTTTTATTTGGCTTTCCGATGAACGCGGGGATTGTTGTTGTACAGAGCTAAGCCCCAGTTGAGCCAAACTATCATTTGGATAATATTTTAAAATTTGCTGGTAATAATATTCTGCGGCTTGGGTTTGCTGATTACGTTGGGCAATGGCGGCTAAGCCGAGTAAGGCATCACGATTTTTATCGTTTGTATTTAATACTTGTTGATACAATCGTTTGGCTTTTTGATTTTTTCCTGCTTGAAATGCTTGATAAGCCTGATTTAACTGATTGTGTAAATGCTGTGTATTGCGAGATACTTTCTTAATTTTAATATCTTTACTGCCTTGTTGCTGAGGCAATGGGCGTGGCTGTTCTTCATCTAAGGAATCAATAATTGATTTAGTAATAAGTGGTTGTTGGACTTGAGTAACCGTAGTCGTACGTTGCACAGGTTCAATAATTTCAATCCCTTCAGCAATGACGGGTTTGTATTGAATCGGTGTGCTTAAGCCTGAGGCAATAGGCACTTCTGATATTACCTCAGATAATAATGACTTTGCCTTTTCCATAAAAGTTTGATGCTTAGGTTCAATTTCCTCACTCAGATTGGCTTCTATAACAGTTTGGGTCACAGGAGGTTCGGTTGATTCTGGGAGTATGGTAGGCTTTGGCACAGGATTTTGCCAAATTTGCTTTGGATTAAAATCGGCCAGTTGGATGAATGGGCCATCTGAATTTAATTGATAAAAATAATAAGCACTAAACCCTAGACCTAACAGCAATGTCAGTAATAAAACCGTAAATAAAGCAGAACGTTTATAATTTCTATGATAGGGAGAAGGGGCTGTTGCAAGCAAAACACGCTTAGCGGTCAATGGGTCTGGACGGATGATCTCAGGATTCAGCTCAGGTTTAGCTAAAGGCTGGGTTGTTTGTGGCTCATTTAAATTGAACTCAAGTTGACCCAAATTCGCTGATTCTGTGTCAAGAGTAGGGGATAGATTTTCTTCAGGTTTTGGTGCATATTGGTGAATTGACTCTGGTCTATCTGGTGCAAATATAGCAGCATCCCATTTCAAACTATCATGATCTAAAGCAGCAATATTTTCAGTTTGAACAACATTAAATTTTTGTATTTCCTCTGGTTCAGTATTGAGTTGAGCTTCAGTTAAATCTGCTATTTCCTCAGAAGCACGCTCTGCTTGCTCTAATAATGGCGTTTGAGATATTTCTGGCGTTTGTTCTACTGATGCCAATTCTAAAGGCATATCGGATACATCAATAGATTCAGTTTGTTCAATAATAGGAAGCTCTATAGCGTCTTCATTATCAAAATGCCAGTCTAATTCCTCTAAATTATTGAATATGCTATTCGGGTCTTCAATCTCTACAGTTTCGTTAATATTGGGGATTTCTATCGACTCAACTTGCTCTAATTGCTGCTCAAGCAATACAGTATCATTTGATTGGGATTCAGCAGGTTTTTCAGGTGTGATTTCTTCAGTAGGCGTATTGTTGGGGACTTCGTCTGGGGTGGAAGTTTGTTGTTTTGATTGTTCCGCTTTTTTAAGGGCTTCCATTAATAAGCTCATGGTGTAGCACTTTCTATTATCGTTAAGAGACCTGTCATCAGTTTAGCATGGAAAATACCAGAAATTATCTAAACATCAGTAAAGTTGCTTGTTAACAATTGACACAATTAATACTTATAATCGATGGATTTTCATGGTTCACAGAAATGATAGCAGGCATGAGCTGATAGGATAAAAATACTAATAATAAGGTTATATTTGGTATATTGCCTTGATTAAAAATATAGTCAAGCAAGGCATTGTATTAAAAAGGTAAAATTTATTTCAATGCCAAAAGCATATTTTGCATACCATAGTGAATAAAACCATATAAATCATTAGCAACGTGCGTCCATGTCGATTTTGTTGCAGCAAAAGTGTGATGCCAAGTTTTTAGCATAACTGTCATTAGTTTTCCCATGAATTTTGATAACATACCAAGTACAGTGATTATCATGACAAATCCCCCTAAGCCATTAATTTAATAACCTTTAGTATGACTGATGAATAAGCCATTTGCAAAGTAAAATGAGTATGGAAATAGCATGATGATGCCGATAAATAAATTCTTAACAGACAAATGATTGTTCGTAAAATTTCAATCACATTAATATGGTATAGTTATTGATGACTGAATAAAGTAGATGTGAAGTGTTGATTTTTAGCGTGTCAATGACTTGGATATTGTTTTTACCAAATTTTATTTTTATAAGCAGACTTTTAAATATTTCTTTATTTATATAGATTATATTTTTAGATTATAAATTCCCAAAAACAATCAAATAGATTGGGTTATCTAAATAAAATAATAAATTACCGTGAAAAGCATGATAAATTTTAAGGTTACTGTATAAGCCTCACAAGCACAATTGTGCTCGCAGTTATGGGATAGCTACCTTGATTAATTCAAACAATGAGCAATTACAACAGCAAATAGATGGCCTACAACAGCGAAATTCGCAACTTGATACGGTTAACCTAGCTTTGCGCCAACAAGTGCAGCAACTGAGTGATGCCCTGCGAACATTGGAAGAAGAAAATAATGGCCTGTATATTCATTTGGAAACAACCACCAAACATGCAGGTAGCGTTGAAACCGAATTACCCAGCATTCGTAATAATTTAGAACAAGAAATCGCGATTCGTACTCAAGAACTGGCTGACAATAACAATCGACTTGAACGCGAAATTCAAGAGCGCAAACGAGTTGAAGAAGTACAACGAAACAGCTTGTCATTACGCCAAACCTTGCTCAATAGCATTCCCAGTCCAATCTTTTTTAAAAACAATTTAGGTATGTATTTAGGTTGTAATCGTGGCTTTGAAAAATATATTGGGTTAGCTGAATCTGACATCGTAGGTCATACCGCCCAAGAAATTTATCCTTCTGAACATGCCTCGTTAGAAGAGCAGCGTGATAGGGCATTATTCAACAGTGAAAATGATGCGGTGCAAATTATTGAAGAGCGTGTGCAATATGCAGATGGCTCATTGCATGATGTCACGTTTAATACCAGCACGTTTAAAACCACCGATGGCAGTGTTGCGGGTTTAGTCGGCATTATCATTGATATTTCCGAACATAGACGCGCTGAAGAAGCCTTACTCAAAGCTAAAGAAGCAGCAGAAGATTCAAATCGTATCAAAAGCCAATTTATCGCCAATATGAGCCATGAATTACGCACCCCGTTAAATGCGATTCTGGGCTATAGTGAAATGCTTGAAGAAGATATTGCTGATTTTGGCCATGATGATTTAGTGTCAGATGTCCGTAAAATTAATGCGGCAGGCAAACATTTGTTAGGATTAATCAACGATGTATTGGATATTTCTAAAATTGAAGCAGGCAAAATGACGCTTTATGCAGAAACTTTCTCAATTCAAGATATGGTGGGCGATGTAGTCAGCACAATTCAACCATTGATTCAAACCAGAGAAAATAGCTTAAGCCTTAAAATATCTGATGAAATCGGCAATATGCACGCTGATTTAACCAAGTTACGCCAAATGTTATTTAACTTGCTGAGTAATGCGGCTAAATTTACCGAAAAAGGCCATATTTCCTTTTGCGTATCGCGCAAGATTATGCCTGAACAAGACTGGATTGAATTCAAAGTGACCGATGAAGGCATCGGTATGACAGCAGCACAAATGCAGAAATTATTTCAACCATTCACTCAAGCAGATGCCTCAACCACTCGTAGATATGGCGGCACGGGTTTAGGTTTAACCATTTCGCAACGTTTTGCGGAGATGATGGGCGGTAAAATTGATGCTGAAAGTGAATATGGTCACGGTAGTTGCTTCTCAATCCAACTGCCGGCTTACGTCATGACGGATCAAGAGCCGCTGATTAATGGTTTAAATGCACCAAAACGTGCCAAATTGCCTCAGCAAGCAGGTAATACGGTACTGATTATTGATGATGATGCGATTGTACGTGAATTGTTACAAAACTATATTAAAAAGCTAGGTTTTGAAGTGATTACGGCTGAAAATGGCCATGATGGACTGGAATTGGCGCGTAAATATCAACCTCATGCGATTACTTTAGATGTGATGATGCCGGGGATGGATGGTTGGATGGTGTTGTCTGAACTGAAAAGTGATCCCATATTAACAAAAATTCCTGTCATCATGGTGTCATTGGTTGAAGATAAAAGTATTGGTTATTCCTTGGGTGCATCGGAATATTTGACGAAACCTGTTAATCGTGATGAATTAAACCGTATTTTGCGTAAATATCTAACCAATGATGAAAATTTGCAAAAAATTCTTGTGGTTGAAGATGATGATGTCACACGAAAATTGATTGAAACCATGTTACAAAAAATTGGTTGGCAAGTGGAAACCAGTGAAAATGGTCAGCTTGCATTAGAGAGTTTATTACAAAGTCGCCCTGATTTGATTTTATCTGATTTGATGATGCCTGAAATGGATGGTTTTGAATTAATCACTAAATTACGTAAAGAACCAGAGTGGCGACAGATTCCTGTTGTGGTTTTAACCGCGAAAGATATGACCATCGAAGAACGAAATATGTTGAATAATCGAGTTGAAAAAGTGTTTCAAAAAGGCGATTATCGACGGGACGAATTATTAAGCGAAATCCGTGAATGTTTAATGCGTACTAAATTGATTGAACAACCTCTGAAAAAAAAGGTATAGTCGTTTTATTCTAGGATGATGCAGGACTGGCAATCCTTAGTTTTAAAAGTGATTGATATTTAAAGTTTTATAGGACTGCCAGTCCTAATACCCAAAACGAAATTGACTATATAACAACCGTCCAGAATCAACACGCACAAAACAGGTTCTGTAGTCTTGAAGATACAAAAAAGAACGTTGGTTCAACAATGTTAAATGACTAGGAATGCAATATTTATTTTGTCTGTGTAACATGTAGAATCCTACGAGCTTAACTTGAAAATTGGTCTGAATCCTTAATAAAATAAGGAATGACTTAAACTCCTAATTCAAAATTCAAAAAGGGATTTGAATGACACAAAGCTATGATGCTGCCGACCTTGAAGTCCTAACAGGTTTAGACCCCGTCCGTAAACGCCCTGGTATGTACACC
>JADGDW010000254.1 GCA_016744725.1 Candidatus Albibeggiatoa sp. nov. BB20
ACTAATAATTATTGGTGGAATATTGGTAATATTCGTTATATTATTAATATTAATGCTAGTTTTTGTTTTATACAAATTAGCTAATAAGAAAGCAGCAGTACAAGAAGAACAACACAGCACCGTGTTTAGCCGAGTTTATGAACAACAAAAAACCAAGCCTAAACCACAAATTGATAATTTGGGTGATGACGTAAAAGATAAATTAGCAGTCATTCGGACTTGTCTGGCTGAGGGGGAAGAGGCTGTACAAGTTTTACTCAAAGATGTATTAGATAAAGGTTCGGATGAACAGCAACAAGAAGCTAGACAGTTGATTGAAATCAATCGTAAAATGCACCAATTAGAACAACACAAGCAGCTGGATGATGATTTACAACAAGTCGTAAAAATGAGTCAATATTTGCCTCAAAGCAAATTTGCACCTGAAAATAAACAACAAGTTTTTACCTTAATTGATAAAATTTTTGAATTACTTGACCATGAATTAAATGCTAATGGCCAATTGGTTGAAGCTTATACTCAACGCCATCAAGCCGAATTTTTTGATCAGAATATTCGCCCTGAAAAAGTCTTAGTAGAAAAAAATGCAGAGCCTCACCACACTGCACATCATTCACATTCAACAGAGAAAGCAACTCGCTATCTTTAAATTTTCGAGAGAAAACCAATGGAACAAGTGACTGTAGAACATAATCCAGCGTTTGCAAAATTAGAACAAATGGCTGTGTATGAGTGGAACATTAAAAAACAAAAAGTTTCACAGTTTGATTGGAAATATGATCAAAAAACGACTTATTATCTTCTTGAAGGTGAAGCTGAAATTGGCATTGACAATCAAGAGTCAATTATAATTACTGCTGGGGATTTGGTTATTTTTCTTGCTGGCACGGTTTGTCATTGGAATATTACTCAAGATATTGAGAAACATTTTAAATATGAATAATGTCAATATAAGACCTAGGCTGTCTGTTAAAGAGGTATTCAGCCTGTTTCTATATTCTTAATCAATAAATTAATTATGACTATCAATATACAACTTTTTGCACAAGCTGGTAAAAATATTTGCATTCAAGAACCTTGTCTTATTGACTATCCTGAAGGTTTACATTTAAGTAATAATATTCATATTGGACGCAATACAGAAATTCAAGCAGCAGGTGGCATACATATTGGTAATAACGTTGTTATTGCTTATCAATGTGTATTATGGACACTTGACCATCGCTATGAAGGCGAACTTTTACCCTACGATCATGCCCGAGTTCGCAAGCCAATTCATATTGAAGATAATGTGTGGATTGGTCGTAATGTGATTATTAGAGGGGGAATTACGATTGGTGAAGGGGCTGTTGTGGCTATGGGCAGTGTGGTGACACGCAATATTCCACCATTGGCAATTGTGGGTGGAAATCCTGCTAAGATACTAAAATATAGAGATAAAAAACATTACCAAGAACATAAGGCTCAAGGGCACAGTTTATGGACTGAAGATGGGCGTTGTGGTTCATGTTGTGGCGAAAAATTTTATTTTATTGACTCCCCGCCTCGTACTCCATTGACTTTATATCAAAAAATCAAAAAAATGCTTCTAAGGACATAAGTCTATAATCATAAAAACTATTTAATAATCATATAATTAAAATTATATGATTCTTTATATAAGCTAAAATTTTTATATGTAATGCCATGAAATGCTTGTAAACTAGCAGCCTCTACATTGAGTTCAAAACAAATCCTCCTGCCCATCTATTTTTTTAGAATTGATAATTATCCACTGTTCATTGATAATTGAGCCAAGGGGACATTGCTATGTTGGAAGAATTAGGCGTGGTTGTTGAAGCCACAGAGCAATATGCTTGGGTACAAACCCAACGCAAAACAAGTTGCGGACAATGTGAATCAAAAGGTAGTTGTGGAACGGCTAGCCTAGCCCAAGTTTTGGGTCAAAAATATACGGAAGTTCGGGTTGAAAACCATCTTGCCGTGAAAAAAGGCGATACCGTCATCATTGGATTAGAAGAACAAGCGTTGATTGCAACCTCATTAACAGCTTATTTAATCCCTCTCATTACTTTATTCCTCGCTGCTATGAGTTATGAATCATTTGCACCTAACTTTGGTTTACCCACAGCAGAAATTTTCACTGTTATTGCAGGTTTTATGGGCCTTGGGTTTGGTTTAGTCGCAGTCAAAAAACTATCGCATTATTTATCACATTATGCTCAATACCAACCCATTCTATTACGCATTCAAATGAGGTAATCATCATGCCGAAAAACACGCGGTTTTTACAATTAAAAATCAGTTTAAAAGGGGCTAAACCACCTATTTGGCGGAGGGTTGTTGTGCCTGATAATTTAATATTACTTGATTTACATGAAGTAATTGTTGCGGCAATGGGTTGGGATGGCTATCACCTACATCAATTTGATGCTTTTGGTCAGTTTTATGGTAATCCAGAAGATGATTTATTTGGCGATGGTGATATTTTAGATGAGAAAAAACCCCGATTATCTGAGTTTCTTAATAAAGAAAAAAGCAAAATAAGTTACGAATATGACTTTGGTGATGGTTGGGAGCATCAAATCTTATTGGAAAAAATTGTACCGATAGCTGAGCAGTATCCTGTCTGTATAAAAGGAAAACGTGCTTGCCCTCCAGAAGATGTTGGCGGTATTTCGGGCTATGAAGAATTTTTAGAGATTCTAGCAAACCCTGAACACCCTGATTATGATGATACATTGGATTGGGTAGGTGAGGATTTTGATTCAGAAGCCTTTAACCTGAATGATGTTAATGGCACTTTAGCAAGATTAGCTTTTTTCAAAGCTTGAATTTAAGCCAAATTAGACACATTTAGTAAAGCACTCACCACTTTTGTATGGAGATATTATGCAACGATTAAAACAGTGTTATTGGATTCCCCTATTTTTCCTGATGTTATCTACCGCTCAAGCACGTTCTTCACTGCCTGAGTTCACCGAGTTGGTTGAACAATACGGGCCAGCAGTAGTCAATATCAGCACAACGGCTAAAAAGAAATCAGAAAAATTGGGTAGTTTAGGTCGTGATTTACCTGATATTCCTGAAGACAGTCCATTACATGATTTTTTCCGTCGTTTCTTTGATGAGGAAAATATGGGTAGCCAACCGTCAACTTCTTTAGGTTCTGGGTTTATCATCAGTCCAGATGGCTATGTTATAACCAATCACCATGTGGTTGATAATGCTAAAGAAATTATCGTGCGTTTGACTGATAGACGTGAACTGGAGGCTGAAATCATTGGCAGCGATAAGCGCAGTGATTTGGCCTTATTAAAAATTGAGGCGGATCACTTACCAATAGTTAAGCTGGGTTCATCTAAAAATTTAAAAGTGGGTGAATGGGTGCTTGCAATCGGTTCGCCATTTGGTTTTGACCATTCTGCAACCGCAGGTATTGTCAGTGCCACAGGTCGTAGTTTGCCAAATGATAACTATATTCCATTTATTCAAACCGATGTCGCGATTAATCCAGGAAACTCAGGAGGTCCTTTGTTCAATATGGATGGCGAAGTTGTTGGCGTGAATGCACAAATTTACAGTCGTACTGGCGGTTTTATGGGCTTATCATTTGCGATTCCCGTTGATGTGATGAACAACGTAGTCGATCAATTGAAAAGTGACGGCAAAGTTGTACGCGGTTGGCTTGGTGTATTGATTCAAGATGTTACACGTGATTTAGCTGAATCATTCAATATGGAAAAACCGCAAGGGGCTTTAGTTGCTCAAGTACTACCTGATAGCCCTGCCGAAAACGCAAGTTTTAAATCTGGTGACATTATTACTAAATTTAACAATCAAATTGTTGAACATTCTTCTGA
>JADGDW010000090.1 GCA_016744725.1 Candidatus Albibeggiatoa sp. nov. BB20
AATGTACAATTTTATTTAGAAAAACACGGGCGTGCCAATCCTCAAAATGAATATGTGCAGCATACTGAAGCCGTATTTAAACGTATTGTTGCAGTTGCAGATAAAAAACACCACCGTTACCCACAACTCGCGATTATCAATAGTCCCACTGATCCTTGGGCAATTGCATTGCCAGATGGCTATATTGTCATTGCATCAAAAACATTGGATATTTGCTACAAAAATGTCTCAAAAGAAATTGGGGACACAAGGATTGCCTTTATTTTAGGTCATGAGCTGGCACATTTAGCAAACGATGACTTTTGGCATCAAGAAGTTGCACAATTTTCCCATCAAAACCAAGCCCTAAGTAAAGCCTTACAACATCGTCCCCAGCAAAAAGAAAAAGAGCTTGCCGCTGATGATCGAGGTTTTATCTATGCTGCGATTGCAGGTTATCCCGTTGATAAATTACTCAGTCAAGATTTTTTCCAGCATTGGCAACAACAAACCACTTCACACATTCATAGCCAAACCCATCCAAATCCACAAGCCCGTCAACAAATGCTCCAAGCGCGACTTGAACATATTTTGCAAAAATTACCTTTATTTCATTTTGGGGTACGCTTAAGTCATTTTGAACGTTGTGAAGATGCTGTGTATTTTTTGCGCGAATTTCAGAAAGTATTTCCTGCACGTGAAGTATTAAATAATCTGGGTTTTTGTTATTTACAATTGGCGCGACAGGAATTAGGCCAAGCGGCTTATTTTTACTGGATGCCGTTATTGCTTGATACTCATAGCCATGCGGATAATTTAGATTTAGCCCCAGCCAGTCCCCGACGCAGTATTGAGCCTGTACACAGTGCTGATAAATGGTTATTACAAGCTAAAGATTTTCTGGAACTTGCGATCAAAACAGACCCATATTATGTGCCAGCCCAGTTAAATTTAGCGGTAACTTTAGTGTATTTAAAAGAAATTTATCAAGCACGCGCCATTATCGAAAAAGCCCGAAAATTAGAACCCGATAATTTAATGATTCAAGGGCTTCGAGCACTGATTTTATATGAAGAAGGATTAGAGACCGATATGTGGTCACAAGCAATTCAATTACTACAAAAACTGATTGCGCAAAAAGAAGCCCCAATGTCTCTCGTTTACAATACTGCACGATTGCTAGATATTCGTGGACGTGCGGGTAGTGCCGTGTCATGGCAACGTTTAGCTCAACAAGTGGAAACTTTGCCGCCAGCAATTCAGCTCATTGTATGTAAAAAAACGGAGTGTCCTAATCAAGATAAAACAAGCTCTATATCAAAAAAATGGACGTTACCGTTGCAATTGGGAACTTATATACGACGTGATAAACAAGCACAACAGGTGTTGAAAAACAGTCAGTTTTTGCCGTTTGATTGGCAATTAGCACTTTATGGTAAGATTTATCAGAATCCACAACAAGGCTATGAATTCCTAGAAATGGCGGGTTATCTGGAGATGGTGGTCTTAAATCACGTTTCTGAAATCAGCCCTATTATGTTACAAGAGTATTGTGCAACGCCCTTACAACAACGCCAAATAGCTCAAGGTGAGCTGCATTTTTGCCAAGATTGGGCTGCTTTAGTCATCAATCAACAGCTTAAACAAGTGTGGCTAGTTAAAAATTAAGCACATTAAAGATTGATAATTAATAAGGCTTCATTGATAATTGTTTCCAACGTTATATACCTCTTACGAAACGAGCAGCACCATAATTCAAACACCTATCCTGCAATACCAATCGCACAGATTACAATGAAGGTGGTTTAGAATTTGAATAAGGTTTAACACACTGACTGTAACCAACCAGTTATCACAACAACCATATCGAGTAAGTCGTGTTTATAAGGCAGGTCTTGAGGACACTATGCAATGAGTTATAGTGCGCTGAGTATTAAATCCATTCTATTATTTTTCTTGATCGTGATCGTACTGACGTTCGCCATGACAGTAGGGCTATTCTTTAGTAAACATAGTGCCTTACAAAATCAATTGGCCTACTTGCGTTTGCAACAAGAAACGGAAAACTTTGCTGAAAGGTTAGATTCAGAAGTTGAGTTAGCCCAGCAAAATGTAAAACGATTAAAAGGCTATGTGTCTATTTTGGAAAATTCCGATGACATCCGCCAAATAGATGAGCATTTAATGTTTTTACGTCAAATGATGGCAGAAAATCTGCAATTTGAGCCAAGTCATTTTAGTAATTTCTTTGCATTAGAGCCTTTCAAAGCCCGTGAATATTTAAATCAGCAGGGCTATTTACTGTTTGTGCATAAAAATATTACCCAGCGTGACACCGCTCGTTATAACAAACCACACAATATGATTGTTGAATCATGGACTGAGCCTAATTACGTGAATGATCCGCGTAAATTCTGGTATCACCTTGGTAAGCGTTCGCAAGATATGCAAGTCACGCCGATTTATGAAGACGATGATTATCTAAAACAAGGCATGTTTAGCATCACCCAAGGTTTATACAATCAACGCCGATTTTACGGCGTGGTTGGGGTTGGTTTGTTGGTCGACAGCTTTTTTGAAGATATTGAAAACAAACGTTTAGGCAATACAGGCGGGATGTTTTTAGCGGATTATCAAGCGGGGACATTGCTGAGTAAAATGGCTGATGGTACAGCACAGTTCTTACCTGTCAGTGAGCGGATGCAATACACATTGTACAGTTCGAATAAAGAGCAGCCTTTCTGGAAAACTTTATTAACCAAAGATATGCCATATCAAGAATACGAAGCCAATGGCACAACCTATACTTTATCCTCGAAAAAATTACATAATTTACCTTGGACATTGGTCAGCTATCAACAGACTTCTGAGCTAAAAAGTGATAAACGCTACAGTCTGAACTTGTTTGTTTTATTTAGTTTGATTCTCGTATTATTATTGGGTGCAATGTTTTTGGTGCTATATCGTTCCTTCGCCCGTTCATTGTCGACCTTATTACACAAACTACCCAAGGCAGTGACCAATCCAAATGAGATTAAGTCATTAGAATATGGTGTGATTGAGCTTAAGCAGCTATCACAAATGTTCGTGCAACTGGTTACCAAACTCAATAAATTTAACGGCGACAAAACGGAATGTGTCAAGCGTTTACAATCATTACGTAAAGCCCAATTAGAACAAGTGCAATTGTATGAAAAACGTAAGGAAGAGCTATCAAAAGTCACTCGTGAAGCACAAAATTCACGTGGTGAGGCTCAAAAAATGCGGTTGCAAATCCAAAAATCACGGGTGGAAATTCAAAAATATAAATTAGAAGCACAACGCGCCAAAGTGCAAGCCAATGCGGCAAATCAGACCAAAACCCAATTCTTAGCCAATATGAGCCATGAATTGCGCACCCCAATGAATGCCATTATTGGGTATACCGAGATTTTACAAGAAGATGCGAAAGACCAAGGACGTGATGAGTTTATCCCTGATTTGCAGAAAATTCACGGCGCAAGTTATCATTTATTGGATTTGATTAATAATTTGTTTGATATGTCGCGGATTGAGTCCAGTAAAATGGATTTATATATTGAAACCTTTGATATTGCACCGATGATTCAAGATGTAGCGAATGCCGTCGCACCATTATTGGAAAAACAATCTAATATTTTGAAAGTCAATTGCGATAGTGCTTTAGGTACGATGTCGGCGGATTTGACCAAAGTACGGCAGAATTTGATGAATTTATTAACCAATGCCAATAAGTTTTCACAACAAAGTATCATCACTTTAATGGTGACCAGAGAACAGGATGAAGCACGGGTTGATTGGATTATTTTTGGGATTGCAGATCAAGGTATCGGCATGACTGATGACCAAATGAAGAAATTATTCCAAGCATTTGCCCAAATTGACCAGAATACTCAACGCCGTTATGGTGGCAGCGGTTTAGGTTTGGCTATTACAAAACAATTCTGTGAGATCATGGGTGGCGATATTTCTGTTGATAGCCGTTTCAGTGAAGGCAGTACGTTTACAATTCGTTTGCCTGCTGAAGTGAAGCCTATGGAAATTGTTTAACTTCGATATGATATGAACACATGAACAGTGGTTCAGACGCTTTATGAAATACAAAATAATCCAATCAATCACAAAGTGTGTTATTTATAATTAATTGGTTTTATTTGCAAATTCAAAAAGTATCTGAACCCTCATTAGTTAAAAAACGGCCGTTCTACACGCAGCTAATTATTAATACTGCCGCCAATCGTGAGAATAACATCACCATTACCACCTGGCGCACTGCCTGCATTTGTATCTCCCGCAGTAATCGATAATGTTATCACCACATTTTTCCGTTCAGGATAGACTCCGTCTTTATCTGGTGGTTCACTAGATAAGATAAAACTAAATTCAGGCAATCCCCGTCCTACTGAATCATTAATTTCAAACCCAACTGCACCACCTAATACACCACCGCTGGTTGTTATTGTCAGCTTCGTACCTGCCACCAAGGCATTGCCATAAACATCGCTAAGACTTAAGCCATCAAATCCAGAGACGATAAATTGTTGTGCCCCATCATTGGGTATGTCAAAGCTATTAGGAGTAATCGTTGGTATTTGGGTTCGATCCGAGAATAAAAACTGAGTTGCTGTCCAAATCGTAGTATTAGATTCAAATTGCCCATTTTGGATGGTAAAACGACTATTTTGATTAACATCAACATAAATCTCACCTTCGTCGAACTGTCCATTATCATTGGCATCAATGTAAGGTTCGGTTAAATCTTCAAATGGCTCATTGGCATCATATTGTCCATTTCCGTTTAAATCAGTATAACTTTCGCTGCCTGTTGTATAAGCGATGACTGTCACAAATCCAGGATTACCACACATAGATTGAGATGCGCCAGAAATCAAAGAAAATGGCAAATTACATTCATAACCTATCGTACTAATAAAAGGAACACCGCCGAGATTAGGTGTAGTGGGAGCAGCAGATTGTAAAATGGCACTCGCGCGACCCAATACCGTTGTGGTGGTAAACGCTTGGCCAACACTTTGTCCAATCAGCCCGCCTTCAGTAATAAAACTGACACTGGTATCACTGGCAACCACGTTACCATAACGATCACCAACATAGGCTGTCACTGTATCTTCAAGGCCAAATTGCACCCCGCCTGCTATATTCAAATATTCTGCCGCCAATGATAAATGTCTGGCATCAGGCGTATTACTGACAATCGGTATCCGAGCAATAGCAGTCGCATCAGAATCTTTAACGCTGGCAATCACATCAACCGTACCTGACACGACACCTGTACGCAAAATAGTTGAAACCACTCCATTGCTGCTAATCGCACTGTTAAAGATTAAACTTTCACCCCCGCTTAAACCCGTATCGCCTAAGCTAAACTGTACCGTGCGCCCATCAACAGGATTGCCTGCATTATCTTTCACGGTAAATTCAATCGTTGTCGTTTGCGCCGTACCTGAACCCAGTACCCCTAATTCCCGTGGTTCAATATTGGACACTTCAATTGCCCCAGCATCACCTGACTGAATATTAAGATTTAAAATACTGCTGATTTCATCATTGATACGCGCGGTAATAACTGCTGTGCCTGCTTTTGTACTGGCTGCATAATTGACTTGAGCTTGACCATTTTCTGCACTAATCGCCTCACCTCCAATCGTACCAGTGTTGGCACTGAACGCGACATTTTCTCCTTGTACTGGATTGCCGTATTTATCCACAACAGTGGCAATAATTTGAGTTTGCTCAGTTAAGGTTAAATCCTGTTTTTCTGCACTTAAAATAATCCGTTGCGGTGGCAGTTCAGTAAATTCAATCGAAGCGGATACAGAGTCCAACAAACCTGCATTGGCAATAACTTGCCCTTTACCTTGCTGTGTACTTTGGATATTCATCACCGCTTGTCCTAGCTCATTGCTCAAAACCGTCAGCGTATTTTGCAGCTCCTCCTCAGTAAATGTCTCATCCTCATTAACATCAAAATAATAATTAAAGTTCACTTGAACATTTGGAATCGGTGTATTAAATGCATCGGTTATAGTCACTATCATTATTGCACTGAGTTCAGCATCCGCTGCCACTGAGGCTTGTAATGGAGATAAAGACAATTTTGCACCAAAATAAATCGGTATCGTTTGATTAATGCTGCTAACTTGCGCGGTTACATTAATATTTTGAGCTTTAGAGCTAGAGACTTTTGTTTGTATTTGTCCTGTTGCATCGGTTGAACCACGGGCTGGGTCTAAACTGACATCGGTTATATTATTATCCTGCGTCGTTGCTGAAAAAATAACAAACTGATTACTCAATGCTTGCCCAAGTTCATTGGTCATTTGTGCAATCACATCCGCTTGTTTATCAACAGGTATAATTTGATTTGGAGCTGAAATTAATAATCGCGAACCATTGGCTAATTGAGTGGTAAAATTCACTTGAGCTTGCGCGTTAAGCGAACCACGTAACGCTTGTACCAATGCTGAACCACCATCGTTATTTAAATCAGTAATGCTGACGGTTGCAACACCTTGACTATTGGTCACCGCTTCAGTCGGGCTTAAGGTTTCATTATTTGAGGCTGCAAAACTAAATCGAATGGTTTCATTATCTAATGGCGTATTGTTTCCGTCTTTGAGTAATGCAGTTAAAACCGTTTCACTTGATACGGTGCTGACATTAGGCAACAACACCAAACTTGAACCAAAATATAAATCAACACTTTGCAATGTCGTGCCGCTGACAACGGTGAGTGTGACATTTTCAACCGTATTATTAATGACTGTAAAACGGGCTTGTCCATTATTATCCGTGCGTTCAGGCACATCATTTAATGTTGCATTGCCTGAGATACTGGCGGTAAATGGGGTGTTGGCTAAAGCTTGCTGACTGTCTTGCACATTATTAAACAAGGCCACAGTGACAGCGACTTGATCTTGTAAATTCAGCACAGTTTCAGAGGTTTGTATTGAAATATTATTAACAGCCAGTGCATTGAAAACCAAGCTCGCAGGTGCACTGCTTGTTCCTCCTGCATTGGCTGTCACGCTAAATTCTTCCACCACATTATTGGTCACGGTGCTGCTAAAACGGCCATTTTCTGCACTGACACCGCTGATTGCACTGAAAAATGCACTGTTTGAACTGCTCACAAAGTTAATCGGAATCCCTACTAAAGCTTGATTATTGGCATCTCGTACAATCGCAGTGATTTGAATCTGTCCCTGTCCATCAGCAATTTGTGGGCTGTTACTAACAATCAGTTCAATTGCAGTCACATCAGGATTAATTCCTGTTGCAAAAAAACGGACTTGGCTATTATTACTGGTTAAATTACCTGTGATGGCTTGTAAGCTAATTGGGTCTGAATTGGTACTGATTAAACCCACTTCGGCGCGACCATTCTCATTTGTCACAGCGGGTGAACCTTGTAAAAAGCCAGAGCCTTCCGTAATTTGAAAATTAACAGGAATCCCTTGAATTGCTGCACCATTGCTATCGGTCACAATTGCCGTCATTGCGGTGGCGGTACTACCATCTGCTGTGCCATTAGCAGATTCAGGAATTAAACTGATGCTTGCGCCAAAATATAACGGAATAGTCTGTTGTGCGGTGTCTGCATTAGCGGTAATTTGCACATTGCGATTGGCTTTGACCCGAGTTGAGGCTTCTCCATCAGCATTAGTTTGCGCACTAAGTGGGTTGATTGTCGCATCATCACCACTAAAATTAATCACTTGACCTGCAACAGGTAAACCATTGTTATCGATTACTCGTGCAATCACAATCGCAGTGTCATTTGAGCCTAATAAATTGCTACTACTGCTCAGTGCTAAAGTACGATTCTCACCAAAGGCGGCATTAAAATTGACTTTGGCTTGTGTCTCAATTGCGCCACTGGCAGCTTTTACCGTTACTTGTCCACCATCGCTCTGCACATCATTCACGGTTACTGAAGCCACACCATCATTACCCGTCAATACTTGATTACTGCTTAAGGTCTCATTATTATTGCCAACAAAACTAAAATTAATTGGCTGTCCCACAATCGCAGTTTGATTGACATCTTTTAAAATTGCACTCAATGTCGATGTCGTTACCGCATTGGATTCACTGGGTAGTAAGGTTAAATTTGCCCCAAAATATAAATTCAATTGCTGTTCAAATTGACCACTGGTTGCAGTAACAGTAACATTTTCTGCTTTGCTATTAGAGATTTGAAACCGAGCTTGTCCCGTTGCATCAGTCGTCTGTGGCACATTTTTAGTTTTGGCTGTACCTGTCACTTGTACGGAAAAATTTGCACCTGCTAATGGAATCGGATCAGTTTTTCCCTGATATAAAGTTAAGGTTAAATTTGCACTCTGATTGGTTGCCAAAGCCGTATTGTCTGTGTTTAATACCAGCCCATCAGCTGGAGCAATAAAGGTGATTTCTTGCGCTTGACCACGAACACCGCCTGCGATTGGGGTCACGTCAAATATTTCAGCTAGGGTACTGGTGACACTAGTCGTAAAATGGCCGCTTTCATTGGTCAGCCCACTTAAAGTAGCAAAAATCGCGGTATCAGACTGAGGCGATAAATTAATTTGCACATTAGGAATCAAATCACCTTGGCTGTCTCGAGCAGTCACGTCCAATAACACAGTTGATGTACCATCAGCGCGTTGAAAATTATTAGTGACGGTTAAATTAATCGTATCGACTCGACCGTCAGTTAAGCTATTCACAAAAGTTAAACGCACCACTTCACTATTGACTGTACTGGCTTGCGCATACACATCTAAGGTTTCAGGAATCGTATTTGTAATAGAGCTTGTGACAATACCTTGATTATTGGTTTGGCCACTGAATTGGCTAAAAATCGCTGTTTCAGAATTGCTATTAAAACCCAGCGTAATATTAGGAATTGGCGTGTTATTTTCGTCTCGAGCAATCGCTGTAAGATTAATCTCACTTTGTCCATTGGCAGGTTGATTATTATCACTGACTAATAAGATGATTTTTGCAATATTGATATTGCCATCATTGAAACTCAACGAGACCTCAGGACTTTGCACCGAACCAGAACGGGCTAATACACGGAATGTTTGAGCGGTGTTACTGCTAATACTGGTGGTCAATATGCCTTGTTCATTAGTTGTGCCTGTAAACGGGGTTAAAATCACGGTATCCGAAGAACTAATAAAATCAATCGGAATATCTGGAATCGGCAAGTTATCCGTATTTCGAGCAATTGCAGTTAAGGTAATCGGCGTGCTGTTATTGGCTAGTTGGTTATTATTGTTGACTAATAAGGTGATTTTGTTGACTTCAATTCCTTCAATAAAATTGACTGTGACAAACTCACTGGTTTTATTGCCTGCACTGGCACTGACTAAAAAGAATTCAATTTGAGTATTGCTAATCACTGTGGTCAAAACCCCTTGAGCACTGGTTGTACCTGTAAAAGGAGTCAAAATAGCTGAATCAGATTGACTGCTGAAACTGATGGGGACATTGGCAATTGGATTGTTGTTACTATCGCGAGCGATTGCGGTTAAGGTGACGACTGCTTGTCCATCAGCTAATTGGTTATTGTCTTGAATCAATAAAACCACTTTGGCAACATTGGCTTGAATGATTTCATCTTCAGTTTGTGTCGTAGTAGATGAACCGCCACCACCACCGACGCAGGCAGTTAACATCAGTAACATTAACCATCCAGTTATAATGCGTACAACCATCCTTGACCCCTTACAATGCAAACAGTGCTATATATAGAAATGTATTTTAAACCAAGCTGATATGAATAAGAAAGGACGTATTATAGATTTAATCTGTGGTGGGTTTGATATTTTAGGATGATGAACGGATTTCAAGACCGATAATCCTCAGCTTGAACAGTTCAAATAATCAAGTTCTCATAAAAAAACCCTAGCTTGTTCATAAGAAGCATAGGGCTTTTTAAATAAAGACAATATGTAAATACTTTATTTAGGCTAAAACTGATAACAACAAATTTTACCCCAAAAATTATCTGACAATACCTCGCGCTGAGCGTTTATCCAAAAATTCAATAAATCGATTCACTTCTGAACAGGTTTCAGCTAATTTAGTTAATTCAATTAATGCTTCTTCTACAGTAAAGCCTTGTTTATAAATTATTTTATAGGCTTGGTATAAATTACGGATGATTTCAGAACTAAATCCATTACGCTTAAGTCCTTCTTTATTTAGGCCATAAGCTTCCGCACGATTACCCCAAACGGTAACATAAGGTGGCACATCTTTGAAAATAACTGAACCTGCACCCGAAAAACTATAAATACCCATACTGCAAAATTGATGTACTAAACTAAATCCGCCTAAAATAACATAGTCATCAATCTGGACATGACCTGCGAGTGATGCCCCATTAGCAAAAATAGTATGATTTCCAACACGACAATCATGGGCAAAGTGCGTATACGCCATAATCCAGTTGTCATTGCCAATGCTTGTAATACCACCACCTTGTTCAGTACCACGGTTCATGGTGCAATATTCACGGATTTCATTATCGTCACCTATTTCAAGGAGCGTAGGCTCGCCCGCATATTTTTTATCTTGCGGATTCTCGCCCAATGAAGCAAATTGAGAAATGCGATTATTTTTACCAATACGGGTTGGCCCTTTAATCACAACATGCGAACCAATCTCGGTACCTGCATCAATCTGTACATTTGCCTCAATAACAGAAAAAGGCCCGACTTGGACACTGCTATCCAATTCCGCCTTAGGGTCTATGATGGCTTGTGGGTGTATCAAGTTGGAATATCTCTTTTCATGCACATCAAATCAGCAGTTGCAACTACTTTGCCATCTACAGTAGATGTGGCTTTATATTTCCACATACCGCGAGTAATGCGCGTTAATATCACTTCAATCAATAATTGGTCACCTGGTTCTACAGGCTGTTTAAATCGGGCATTATCCACGCCGACCAAATAATACAGCGAGTTATCATCTGGTTGTGCTTCACTGGTTTTAAATGCTAATACACCTGTTGCCTGTGCCATTGCTTCAATAATAAGCACTCCAGGCATGACTGCACGATGTGGAAAATGACCTTGAAAGTATGGCTCATTAATAGACACATTTTTAATCGCGGTCAAAGACTCACCTAACGTATAATCAGTTACACGGTCAATCAATAAAAAAGGATAACGGTGTGGAAGATGCTGAAAAATTTCATAAATATCCATTTTACTCATATTGCTTCAGACACCCCTAAGTTGATGAAAATTTTGAGTTGTTTTTTAGGGTTTGTACACATTTTGCTATATCGTTGAGATGTTTAAATTGATGGAAGTTTCTACGCCAGCGTTGGCTGAGCTCTAATGGTGTGCCCGATGAATAAATCCCTGATTCTGTAATAGATTGCAATACAATTGAGCCACCTGTCACTTGTACATTATCAGCAATTTCAATATGTCCTACAATACCCACACCACCTGCTATCATACAACAACGACCGATATGGGTACTGCCAGCAATGCCGACGCAACCTGCAATTGCGGTATGTTCGCCAATAAATACGTTATGCGCAATCTGAATCTGGTTATCTAATTTTACACCGTTACTGATAATGGTATCTTCTAATGCGCCTCTATCAATCGTGGTATTTGCACCAATTTCGACATCATCGCCAATCGAAACCTTACCCAATTGTGGCACTTTCACCCATTGCCCTTTATTATTTGCCAAGCCAAACCCATCAGCACCAATCACAGCCCCGGAATGAATCACACAACGTTGACCAATTTGAGTTTGAGCATATAAAGTCACATTAGCTGCCAAATGACTATGCGCACCAAGCCGCACATCCCGCCCAATCACACAACCTGCTCCTACTTCAACATGTTCATGAATATGAGTACCTGCTTCAATGACCGCTTGTGCACCAATGCTAGCAGTTTCTGCCACATGAGCATCAGGGCTTACCCATGCAGTGGGATGAACACCAACATAAGATTTAGGGATAGGATTTAACAAACGCGCGGCATGAGCATAACCCAAATAAGGATTATCCATAACCAGTGCGGGTACAGGGCTATAGCTCAAATCTTTCTGTGAAACGATCACTGCTGCCGCTTGGGTTTGAGTTAAGTCATCCCGGTACAGGCGATTAGAAAAAAAGCTAACTTCGTGCGCTGTAGCCTGCCTTAAACTCGCAATGCCTGAAATATTGACTTCAGAAGCATTGGTATCGTTTAATTGTGCGCCAATTTGAATTGCGAGTTGTGCAAGACTAATAGAAACCATCATCTTAACTTTAATTAAATTATTTAGAGCGAGCTAAGTTCTTTAAAACCTTGTTCGTAATATCAACTTTATCACTTGCCCATACAACACCATCGCTTAAGATCATGTCATAGCGTTCTTTTTTGGCAAGACGCTGAATTTCCTCAATAATTTTCTTCTGTAATTTATCTAATTCTTCATTGCGACGGATATTGTAATCTTCACGAAATTCATCTTGATGGCGTTGTAATTCACGGCGTTTTGAAATGATGTCACGTTCCAAATCACGGCGTTTGGATTCACTCATAATTGCGCCATCTTTAGCTAACTTCGAATCTGCTTTGCTTAATTGCTGACGTAAAGCACCGATACGACGCTGCTTAGGCGCAAACTCTTTTTCTAAACGGGCATTGGCTGACTCAACCTGAGGTGCAGATTCCATAATTTTCACCGCATTAACAAAACCAATTTTGATTTCTGCTGATGCGACTGAACTAAAGCCCCATAAGGCTAGAATCAAATATAAACTGTGTTTAGGTAATAAATTCATCGTTTCCACTCAAATTTTAAATAAATTAGTTCGTCGTATTATTTAACCATAAATGAACAAAAGATGCTGCTCTAAATTTAGAAGTTAGTACCAATTGCAAATTGGAATACTTGAGTACGATCACCATCAAATTTTTTCAAAGGTCGTGCGACACTGAATGTCATTACACCTACAGGCGTAACCCAAATTGCTGATAAACCCGCAGAGTAGCGGAATTTACCTACATCAAAATCATCGTTAGGTCCAAAGACATTACCACCATCAACGAAAGCAGACAAACGTAATGAGCGCACATTTTCGACAAATGGGACAGGTAAAATCACTTCTGCGTTAAAAATGGTTTTTAAATTACCACCATAAGAGCGACCCAATGAATCTAATGGCCCTAAGGTATTTTCTTCAAAGCCACGCACACTGTGAGGACCACCTGCAATGTAATTTTCATAAAAAGGCATTTCACTGTCATCGTTATAAGAGTCACCGTAACCAATGTCACCTTTTAAGAACAAGGTATATCTTTCACTCAATGGATATAGCCACTGATGACGATAGCTGACCTTGTAATACTCTAAATCACTAATACCTGGCACGGATACTTCTGCACTGAACGCACGTAATGTGCCTCTATCGGCAAATAAAGCACGGTTGCGAGTATCATGCGCCCACGATGCGGTAAGACGATATGAATCATAAGCCTCACCATGTTTAGCAAGAAATTCATGAACTTCATCAGCAGTATAATCGGTGGTTTTCACTTCGGTATGGTCAAACGCACCGCCCAAGCGAATACTATTAAATTCACTCAATGGAATACCATAAGTGATATTGCCGCCATAAGCATCGGTTGCATAACGACTTAAGTTTGCCTCAGCTGCATCAGTTTCACGGAAGAAGATTGAGGCACTACGACTCACACCATGAACATCAGTGTACGGATTGAAATAAGATAAACTGTATAAGGTATTGTATTCACTGTTATTAAAACTAAAGCCAACCCGTTTACCTGAGCCTAAAAAATTATCTTGGGTGACACTGGCATTGAATAACACACCATAGGTTTGCGAATAACCTAAGCCTGCCATTAAGTTACCTGATGGCATTTCTATCACATTGTAATTGACATCAATTTGGTCATCTGTGCCTTGAACCAAAGCAGTATCAATATCCACTTGCTCAAAATAATTCAGACGTTCCAAACGATTTTTCGAACGTTTCAAGGCTTTAGTCGACACCCACGCCGATTCCATTTGACGCATTTCACGCCGCATTACTTCGTCACGAGTCCGAATATTGCCTGCAAAATTAATCCGTCTGACATAAGTGCGTTTACCCGGTTCCATGAAGAAATTCAATGCCACGGTTTTAGCTTCGTCATTCACATCTGGAATCGCATTCACATTGGCAAAAAAGTAACCTTCTTCGCCAATTCTATCACTTAAGGCTTCACTACTGGCACTAATTGCTTTACGTGAAAATACTTCACCTGATTCAATTTGTAGTTGTTTTTGCAATTCTTCTTCAGGCAGAATCAAATTACCGATAATCTTAATATCAGAAATACTATACTTGTCACCCTCGGTTAAGTTGATGGTGATGTAGACATCTTTTTTATCGGGGCTAATCGAAACTTGGGTCGAATCAATGGTGAAATTGACATAACCTTGATCTTGGTAAAATGAACGAATGGTCTCAATATCACCTGATAATTTTTCACGGGAATATTGGTTACTTTTAGAGAAAAATGAAAACCAGCCACCCGTATTTAATTGCATTTCATCTAATACATCATCATCATCAAATGTTTGATTTCCAACCACACTGATATGGCGAATTTTTGCAACTAAGCCTTCGGAAACATTCAGTAAAATACCTACCCGATTACGCACTAAAGGCGTGACTTCAGAACTGATTTTAACCGCGTATTTGCCTTTGCTAAAATATAAACGCTGTAATTCTTGTTCTACTTTATCTAATAAAGATTGGTTAAACACTCGGCCTTCAGCGAAACCAACTTTTTTCAATGATTCTTTTAAATCATTGGTTTCCATGTCTTTATTGCCTTCAAAGGTAATTTGGGCAATTGCGGGGCGTTCTTCCAAGCTAATCACTACACTGTCGCCATCGCGACCGAGCTGCACATTTTTAAATAAACCTGTTTTAAATAATGAGGAAATTGCTGTGCTACTTTTTTGCGTATTCATTTCGTCGCCCACTTTAATCGGCAAGTAGTTAAATACTGTACCTGCTGAAATCCGACGTAAACCTTCTAAGCGGATATCTTCCACAGTAAATGCAGAAAAACTCCAAACCGAAGGTATGTATAAGCTCAGCAACAACGTGCCTATTTTAAGCAACCAGTGCAGTGTGTGTTGTGTCTTCATTAACCAAACAGCCGTCCAATATCATTAAAAATGGCAAGAAACATCAAGCCCAAAAGCAAAGCAAACCCAACCTGTTGCATGACGTATTGCATATTATCCGTCACGGGGCTGCCTTTAATCGATTCTATCAAATACATCAATAAGTGACCGCCATCCAAAACAGGTACAGGCAGCAAATTGATAACGCCTAAGCTTAAACTAATTAACGCCAAAAAGGAAATAAAAGCCACAAAACTGATTTGTGCGGTTTTTCCTGCATAATCAGCAATAGTGATAGGGCCGCTAATATGTTTTGCTGATACTTCTAAGGTCAACATTTTCCACAGGAGTTGCAGAGATAAAGTACTCATATCCCATGTTTTGACTGCCCCTTTACCCAGAGCTTGAAAAATATTATTGTGTTCGGTATACAAATATTGTTCTGGAATCGGTTGGCGTTGTGCATACACACCCATCAGACCTTGTCCCTCAATCTCATCAGGCGTAAGAGTTAAATTGATTATCTCAGCTCCGCGTTGCAATTGGGTTTCAATTTCCTTTTTAGGATGTGTTTTAACATAATTTGCCCACATTTGCCAATCCACTACAGTTTGTCCATCTACTGCTAAAATCTCATCACCAACGAGCAGACCATCACGCTGTCCCGCACTATTATCGGTAAAACCCGACACGGTTGCAGGTACAACACGATGAAACGGTTGAAAGCCTAAATGCTCAAATAGTTTGCCTTCTGCAACATCATCTAAGCTTAAACTTGCAGCACTCATAGTATGAGATTGAGTATAGTTATTGTCATCTTTTACAGCATAGATTAGGGTTGATTCACGGCTGAGAATTACTTTCAATGTCTTTTGTAACACATCTTCCCAGTTTTTGGTTTCCGTATTATTCACTGCGACAATTTCATCTTTTGCTTGCAAACCTGCTTGTGCTGCAACACTTTCAGGCTGCACTGTACCAATCACAGGTTTAATCATTTGTTCGCCTGCCATGAATACAATCGCATATAAAACAATGGCTAAGATGAAATTAAAGATAGGGCCTGCTGCTACAATTGCCGCACGTTTCCAGAGTTTTTGCTGATTAAATGCACGAGGTAAATCTTCTGGTGCAATCTCTTCACCATCATCAGCATCACCCAACATTTTGACATAGCCACCTAATGGAATCGGTGCAATTACAAATTCAGTTTTATCTTTACCCCATTGCTTCGAATAAATCGGCTTACCAAACCCAACCGAAAAACGCAGAATTTTAACCCCTAGTTGCTTCGCAACCCAATAGTGTCCGAACTCATGCACTGTGACTAAAATTGCAATCGCAACTAGGAATGCAAGAATCGCTATCAATACTGACATAGTTTCAACCTGTAATAGTTTTGGGGCTGGCAATCTCATTTTTTCAGGGAGTGCAAAACGTGTTTTGCTGGTGCAGAATAACGCACACTTCCATACTCATTGAATTTCCGTCTTTGAACGAAATAGCCAGCAGTCCTTATTTTATTTGTAAACGTTTGACTTCCAGATTTGCCAATTCGCGTGCTTGCGCGTCATCTTCTAAAATGAAATCTAAATGACTGGCATCTTTACCTGTTAAGTTGGTCAAAGTCTGTTCAATGACTATAGGAATATCAACGAATCGAATCTGTTTATCTAAAAAGGCTTGTACCGCGACTTCATTGGCAGCATTAAGAATCGTGGTTGTTGTGCCGCCTGCGAGCATCGCCTCATAAGCCAAACGTAAACAAGGGAATCGTTGCATATCAACATCTTCAAAATGAAGTTGGGCTATTTCGGCTAAATTCAATGAGTCTACGCCTGACTGAATCCGCTCTGGCCAAGTGAGGGCATGCGCAATCGGGGTACGCATATCAGGATTACCTAATTGAGCTAAAACTGAGCCGTCGACATATTCCACCATCGAATGAATAATGCTTTGTGGATGCAATAGCACCTTAATTTTATCGGGTGAACTATTAAATAACCAGCACGCTTCGATGACTTCCAGCCCTTTATTCATCATAGTGGCAGAGTCTACGGAAATTTTACGCCCCATATTCCAATTAGGATGTTTACAAGCTTGCTCTGGAGTCACCTTTTCAAGTTGTTTAGCAGTAAACGTACGGAAAGGTCCACCTGATGCGGTGAGAATTAATTGCTTAATCCCAAGATTATCCAATTCAATCGATTGAGAGTTTGTTTTTGTCAACGGCATACACTGAAATAAAGCGTTATGTTCGCTATCAATCGGTAGTAAGGTTGCGTAATTATGTTGTACCGCTTGCATAAACAACTTGCCCGACATCACCAATGCTTCTTTATTCGCCAGCAATAAACGTTTGCCTGTTTTGGCGGCGGCTAAGCTTGGCAATAAACCCGCACTACCGACGATTGCGGCCATCACAATACCAACTTCAGGCAAGCTCGCTACTTTGTTTAAGCCTTCAATCCCTGTTAATATTTTAGTATCACCTGCGTAATGCTGTTCTTTGAGTTGCTGCTGTAGTAAATCAGCATGTTTCTCATCTGAAACCACCGCATATTTAGGTTGCCAATATAAACATTGTTCTGCTAAACGTGACACATTAGTGTGTGCCGTGAGCGCGATGACTTTGAATTGATGACGGTGTTGAGCAACCACATTTAAGGTATTCAGCCCAATCGTCCCTGTTGCCCCTAAAATGGTAATCCCTATCAAAACCGAATTCCTAAAAGTATAGTGCCAATAACAAAAATCGGTGCTGCCGAAGTTAAACTATCTACGCGGTCTAACATGCCACCGTGCCCTGGTAAAAGTTGACTGCTGTCTTTGAGGTGCATTTGACGTTTAAACATACTTTCCGCCAAGTCGCCTAAAATCGAAACTAAGATAGTGATAAAACAGAGTCCAATAAATAAAAGGCTCTCGTGCACAGTCATATTGCGCCACAAAGTATAACTCAGACTGAGCAATAAACCACTGCCAATTGCGCCATAAACCCCTTCCCACGTTTTCTTAGGACTGATTTTAACCGCCAGTTTATGTTTACCCCAAGCCTTACCAATAAAGTATGCACTACTATCCGCCAGCCAAATTAAACTAAAGAAAAACAATACGCTATAACCTGTGTAATGTTGATGCAGATAAACTAAGGCTGTCCAAGCAGGTACTAAAATAACAATACCAAGTATCGCTTTAACCCATGAGGATTTAGGTACAGGATCATGTAGCCAGTCATATTGCACTCCCGTTTGCCAATACAACATCAATAGCCACCAAGCGACGGCAATTATCAAAATTGGATAGATATTAATCGGATGGAATTTTAAAATCAGGAATGCTGTAATTAAACCTGAGATAATGAGAATTGTATAACTTGCACGTGCAGGATTAGTGTGCCAGCCACAAATATCAGTCCACTCCCATGCAGCTAGTAGCACAAAAATACTCAGTGCAATAGCTAAAACCGTAGATGACAAATACATAATGCCACCGACGACGGAAGGGATTAATATGAGTGCAGTTAAAACCCGTTGCTGTAATTTTTTCGGCATTTTGACTCATAGGAC
>JADGDW010000091.1 GCA_016744725.1 Candidatus Albibeggiatoa sp. nov. BB20
TCATAATGCTAACAGCCAGAGGTAATACGGTTGCCACTAAGCCACCAAGGACTAATAGTGACAATAAAATACCCGTTTCAACATAAGGCACACTGATACCAATCACAGGCAATACAGCACCTACAATCATCACAGCAATAAAGCTAATGGGTAATGTCCATCTTGCTTTGTGACTCATTTGGCTTGCCCATAAACCAACTGCAATCATGGCTAAAAGGTGGTCAAGACCCGTTAAAGGATGCAATATCCCTGCAACAAAACCCGTGATTTCCACCCCTGTATGATGCGCATAAGCAGACACAGGCAGTAAGCCAATCAATATGAAACCAAGTAATTTTAAAAAAGTTTTATTCATTGAGTCTCTCCTAAATGAATGAGAATGAAGCGGCAATATTTAATCATTGTCCATACAAATAGTAAAACGAAAATGAGGTGACTGCAATCTATCCAAGGTGGTAAAACCCGTATTGAGTTTTAATTGCTATAATTGGCTTGAGCCCACAACCAGATATAGAATAGCCATGCAACAATTACTGAGTGTTTCTCGTGCAGCACGTTTAGTAGGTACAACGCGCGGCACTTTACAACATAAAATTCGCAATGGTGAAATTACGACCTTTGAAGGAAAAATTCAAGTAACGGATTTATTACGTGCCTATCCTCATGTTAGTCTTGAAGATAATACCGCTTTGGAGCGAGTGAAAAAGATTAAGGCTGAAGCTCGACCCAGAAGACATTCCGCCGAAACCATGCCGACCTCCGAGGTCTTGATAAACCGATTAACAGAGCTGGCAAAACAACTGATTTGTACCCGCAATGAGTTGAACCAACAGCACGATTTTAATCAACAATTATCAGAAAAACTCGCACAATTGCTGGAGCAAAATCCAGAATTAAATGAGCTTTATCAATGGGTACAGCAGGAAATCAAACCTTATCAATGTGAATCAACCCCTAAAAATCAATTATTGGCCAAAGACACATTCTTACGCATTATGGCTGCACACATTAAGATGATTCCTAGTGGACATGACTTTTTTGTTGAAGGCAATGCGTCCTTATTAGAAGCTGCATTGCAAGCAGGCTTAAGTTTAAATTATGGCTGTACCAGTGGTAATTGTGGTTCTTGTAAAGCTCGTTTAGTATCAGGTGAGGTATGGAAAATACGAGAGCATGATTATGTATTGAGTGAAGCTGAGAAAAATATGGGCTACATTTTAATGTGTAGTCATACAGCAATAACAGATTTAACCTTGGAAGCTTCTGAAGCACATCATGCCAGTGAAATCCCTGAGCAATCAATTCAAGTTCGAGTGAAAAAACTGGACTTGCTGAGTGATGATATTGTGTTATTACATTTGCAAACCCCGCGCACCCAGACTTTACGTTTTATGGCAGGTCAATGTGTGGAGTTGAGCATGGAACAGGGTAAATCTGCTAAGTTTGCATTGGCTAACTGTCCTTGTGATGGGCGTAATTTACAATTTCATATTCGGAAACAAAATGTAGCCGCAGAATTAATTCAACAGTTAAATATTCAACAATCAATTATGTTGGAAGGGCCGCAGGGAGAATTTGTATTAGTTGAAGATGATTCAAAACCCGCCATTTTTATTGCCTATGAAGATGGGTTTGCGCCGATTAAGAGTTTAATTGAACACGCAATTTCAATTGATACTATTGAGTCGTTTCATTTATTTTGGGTTTGCCAGCAAGACAATGGCCATTATTTAAATAATTTATGCCGTTCTTGGGCTGATGCTTTTGATAATTTCAATTATTACCCTGAAGTGATTGCAGATCATCAGGCAGCTGAGGTAGTGATTAGTAAAATGTTGTCTGAATGTCCAAATATTGAGGATTATCAGGTTTATGTCGCGGGTACGTCTGCTTTAACTGAGCCATCTCAACGTTTGTTACAGCAAAGTGGTTTGCCTACGGAACAAATGCACATCGGTCAATTTGAAGGGGGTTGCATTAGCTAGCTGTGGTTACGCACTAAAAAAGCTTGAAAATGTAGGGTGGAATAGGTGCACCTCAAAAATAAATATAATGTGTCAACTATCACGTACCGTATTCCACCTTTTCCTACAATTACTGCTTGGTGGAAAACACTGTGCTATTCCACCCTACTAAAGCTCAATTTTAGGCATAGTTCAGTATAACTCCTGTTTCATCAAACAATATCTGAACTGCGTAAGACGAATTATTCAACCACTTTCAGAGTCACTTTTCTATCTTGATAACTGCTACTTGTTTCACCAAAACGAATCAATGAAGGTTGAGTTAATAATAAATTATTTGAAGTAATCCCTTGAGTTTGTAGCCAATCCCGCACGGTTTCGACTCGTTGTTGACCTAATTGGCGATTATAAGCCAATGCGCCTAAACCATCGGTATGTCCTGTAATTTGAACCCGCAAAGGCTGCTCAAGTTGCTCATTAAACCGTAACAACAATCGAATATTTTTGATTAAGTCCTGCAATATTTGATTCTGTCCTGTAGCAAAACTTTCATCATCTTTAAAATAAATAATCGTGCTTCCAATACTCTCAATCACTTGCTTACGCCGCTCGGTGGTCGCATCTAATAAATTTCGAGTATCAATATTTGCAAAGCCTTGTAATTTATCTAATTTATTGGTTAATTGCGCCCGTGCTTGCTGTGTAATCACACCCGAAACATATAAATGCTTATTCCGCACGGTTAAATTCACACTGTCTGGTGCTTGCAATGTAGTCTCAGCCTGTTGTAATAATATTTGGTCAGTGTAATGTAAGTCATCAATAACGACTCGATTGACCCCAGCAATTAAATTGACACTACTTGCCGCTTTCTCCATCCATTTTTGTGGTGCATGACCAGCCAAATACAATACATCCCCTTCTAAACGCAATTGTACGGTTTCAGGTGGTTCTAAGGCCTGCAATGCACGCTGTTCAATGAAGATAGGATTTAAATCCTGATAGGGAGTCCAACGCATCATGACTTCAGCCATATCTATTTTCTGAGCAATATCAATCGGGTCACGGGCTAAAGGATCACGGAATCCTGTGATAAACCATTGTTCATTCTCAACCCCACTCGACACCACCGTAATACCCAAAGTATCGTTTAACGCCTTGACTAATTGCTCAAACTGCGGACGGGTTTTAACCCAATAAGCCTCATTATTACCCAACTCAGCCATCTCTAATTGTTTAATATGAGGCAGTAAAGCAACGGTTTGTTTTAAATGTGAAATCCACGCATCATCTGCATGACCTGTAACGTATAACACATTATCTTTCAACACAATTTCTACGCTATCAGGTGGCGTTAATGCTTTGATCGCACGTTGCTCAATGAATTGTGGATGCAAATCTTGATACGGTGTCCAAGCGGTTTGAATATGTTCACTGGTCAAACCATAGTCAGCCGCAAGCAAATCAGGATTCACCGCCAATGGGTCTTTTAATCCATAAACCAGCGTTTTAGTCTCAACTTGCTTCACATCCGTGACCGATAAACCCATGGTCTGACGTAATATTGCAATATACAAATCAATTCGATGTTGTACATCTTCCTGCTCCGCACTACGTAGTTGATCTAAATTGATAACAATATCTAAATCCGATAGCTGTTGCTGTAAATCAGTTCGCATTTGCTCTGTGGCTAAGCCTGTCACCTGTAACTGTCCATCACGTACCGCAAAGTCTATATCAATCCAATTCGGTAATTTATCAGCCACTTGCGCCCATAACCAAGTATCTCTATTTTGCAATTGGGCAGTATCAATGTGTTCAACTCCTGCTAAACCGTAGCTGGTCTTTGCCGCAGCATTAATCCAGTCTTGTGGAGCATGGCCTGTAAAAATCAAATTGTACCCATCAATATCTAAATTTACCGAAGCGGGTGGATTTAAGGCTTGTTTGGCTCGTTGTAAGACAAAGCGCGGACTCAAATCATGATAAGGCTGCCATTCTGCTACTACGCCCAAGCCCATTGCATCTAAAATCGGTTGTGGGTTTGGTGCTAAAGGGTCTTTTAAACCTTTGATAAAACGCTGTTCATTTTTAATTCCTGATTCTAAAATTTTAAGTCCAGCAATGGTTTCCAATTCGCTCAACAAATTTTGAAAAGCAGGCTCAGTATCAAGCCAATATTGTTGCTGGTTATATAATTTAGTGCTATCAATACGCTGAATACCCGCTAATAAACCTTGTTTTAACTGTAATTGTTCAATCCAATCATTGTTTGCACGGCCTTTGATAATTAAAGTGTCGTCTTGTACTGTGAAATGAACGCTGGCAGGTGGTTGCAAAGCCTGTTTGGCTCGCTGCAATACAAAATCAGGATTTAAATCTTGATACGCAGTCCATTGCATCAGTACATTTTCTAGCTCTAAGCGTTCAACAATCTCTTGGGGTTGTAGCGCGAGTGGGTCACGTAAGCCTTTGACAAAATAGTGCTTATTTTCAATACCGCTAGCAATCACTTTAAGACCTGAAGTGTGATCCAATTCATTTAACAACTTTGCAAACAACGGTTGCGTATCAATCCAATACTGTTGTTTATCAATTAAATCGCTGGTATCGAGCTGTTCAACCCCTGATAACATACCTTTTTTCAATTCAACTTGTTCAATCCATTCATGTTCCGCTTCACCCGTAATAAATAGAATATTATTAGCCAAAGCAATACTCACATTATCAGGTGGATTTAAAGCCTGTTTGGCACGTTGTAAAACGAATTCAGGATACAAAGCTTGATATTGTGTCCATTCCATCACCACATCGTTAAGATTAAATGCTTGGGCGATGTTTTGCGGGTCAACTGATAATGGATCACGCATTCCTTGAATAAAACGTTTATCCTGTCTTGTACCGACTTCAGTGATTTTAATCCCCTGAATTGATTCTAATTTATTCACTAAAGTTTGAAATTGCTGATGGGTATCTAACCAATATTGTTGCCGATTAAGCAATTGATCCGTCACAACCTGCTGAATTCCACCTAACATCCCCCGTTTGAGCGCGACCTGTTCAATCCAATCATTATCTGCTTCACCACTAAGATATAATTTATTATTTTTCAAATCTATAGTGACAGAACCAGGTGGGTTTAAAGCTTGTCTTGCACGTTGTAATACAAATTGTGGGGCTAAATCCTGATACGTACCCCATTCATTTACCACTTTATTCTGTAACGAAAATTGAGCGGTGATTTCTGTGGGATCAGTTGCTAACGGGTCACGCAAACCTCGAACAATTAATTTTCCATCATCACGCGTGGTTTCAATCACCATCAAGCCCGCTGTATCGCGCAAAGTATGGATATAACGCCGTAAATGTCGTTCTGTTTGCACTTGCATAAATAACCACACCGCAATACCTAATACAATTAAAGTAGTAACCGCAATTAATGGTGGTGAAAAGAAGCGGGATTTCTTAGTAATCTCTTCTTTTAACTCTTTCATTTGCAAATTCTTTTGCAGAATCACGCGACAAGGCTCTAGCGGAGTAGAATCACCATCATATTGCTCAAGTAAACGCCCATAACGGGCATGAATCGCTTCCAGTGATTGTTTCATCACGCCCCGCAATTTATACGAGGCATTACCACGTACCACACAAGCTAAAACCGCATAAGGGCTTTGATCCAACCAAACCGTATAATTGCCCAGTTCTACTTTTTCTAAATCGCCTTCAGCAGTAAACGAATCGCGAATAAAATCCTGAATCGCGGTTAACATCGCGGACACCGCATCACTATCGCCGACATCAACTCCATCTTGACTTAAATGTTGTACTAATAAGCCTGATTCTTTATGTACTAAAAATACCTGTTCCACTCGATAAACTAAGGTTTTTTGCAACAGCACATCGGTAAATGATTGGCCTGTGCGCAAGGCTTCAAATCGCCATAACATGCCTTTGAACGACAGACTTTGCTCAACAGCTTCATTGACCGATTGTAAGAATTCTTTGATCGATTCATTGATGGAACGGCGAATCGCAGGGCCCATGATAGGGAATAAGGTGTCGGCTAATGCCCTCGCATCTTGACTGATGGATTGTTGAATACAGCGAGTGACAGGGATTTGTAACGATTCGGCTAATTCTGCATCAGAAATGTTCATCGAGCCTGTATCTTCTTCAGAAGCACGACGAATCGCATCAGGCAAGCTTTTGGCAATTTCAGCCGTCCGCTTTTCTGTATTTTTTAAATCGGCTTCTAGCTGCTCAACCCGAGTTAATATTTGTTGGATTTTTTGTTGTTCTAATTGGTCTAGTTCTTCATCAAGCTCGGCAATATGTACTTTATGCGAATGCAGAATTTTGCGAATTTTTTTAACTAATTGAGCAATTTCAATCCGCAAGGGTTCAATCAATAATGGATGCAATGGCGCGGCAAAACTTTCTGGTTCAATTTGCACCGTTTGTTTGACACAACTATCAACAGGTTTTTGTAGCGCATCAATCAATTCACTAAAATCGGGGATGATTTTTAGGGCTTGCGGTAATACCGTAGCAACATCTTCACTACGGGATTGCAAATCAATAATCCGTTGCTCAAGTTGATCCAGACGTTGTTGTTCTTCGGCCAGTAGGAGAGTGCGTAACTGTTGGTAGTCGTTCATAATTCAATCAAAACCCTTTGCCCCAATTAGAGTAGTATTGTTCTATTATATATGAGTATTGATTGGTTTCGATTGCCGATTTTCAATTTTTGACAGAATGTCATGAACGGAGTGGAATAATCTATGTCGTTATAGTGAGGGACATTGTAATTTTAAGTGTTGATTTATATAATAACTACGTTCGATAAATTCTCATTTCATGAGTATTGCACGAATCACAATCCGCTACAGGTGCTAAATTATCGGCTTATTGTTAAGGCAGCTTATTTTTTATCTGGATTCTCTAATTTTCGATATTCAAAATTACACTCTTCTATATCTTTTTGTAACAAACTCATTAAATTTTTTTCATAATCTCGATATTGACAGGTCACAATCATATAATCTTTTTCAATTCTGGCTCTAACAGGATGAAAAGGAGAGACTTGTTTCATAGCAAATAAATCTAACCAACGCTGAGGCGGACGCTGGGATAATTCTAAAAAGACCATGCACGGCTTATGTTGATCCAATTTTGTACGCTTTTTATCGACCCCCAAAATTTGAATATCTTGGTATTTTTCATTGAATACATTAAAAAAATCAAAAAACATCATTTTATCCTCTTCGGGTATCCAACGCTTCACGTAATGCTTCACCAATAAAAATTAGCAAACTCAAAGTACCAACTAATACAAAAAATGTGCTGAGTGATAACCACCAAGCTGAAATATTTTCTTTGCCTTGGGCTAATAATTCACCTAAGCTGGGTTCTGATGGCGGCAATCCCAAACCTAAGAAATCCAAGCTGGTCAGCGCAAGAATAGCGGCACTGATGCGAAATGGCAAAAAAGTAATAACAGGTGTCATCGCATTTGGCAATAAGTGACGGCGCATAATAGTCAAATTCGGTACGCCTAAAGCTTGAGCTGCACGAACATAATCCATATTACGCCCTTTTAAAAATTCAGCCCGCACATAATCCGCCAATCCCATCCAACCAAATACAGCCAATAAAGCTAATAATAATATGATGCTAGGTTGGAACATAGAGGCAAAAATAATCAGTAAATAAAGTTCAGGCATGCTGCTCCAAACTTCAATAAATCGCTGGGCAAATAAATCAAATTTACCACCTAAATAGCCCTGCAATGCGCCTGCAATAATCCCAATCACAACCCCAATGATCGTCAATGCAAACCCAAATAAAACCGACAATCTAAATCCATAAATCAGGCGCGCCAACACATCACGCCCTCGGTCATCTGTGCCTAATAAATTATCTCTCGAAGGCTGCGCGGGATTCGGTTGGGCATTGTCGTAATTAATCGAATCAAAACTATAAGGATTTAAGGGAAATATGATCCAATTGGCTGGATTTTTTAAAATTAAATCATTCAGCACATATTCATCACGGTAGTTAGTTTCAGTTTCAAAATCACCATTAAACACGGTTTCTGGATAAGCACGCCACAAGGGAAAATAATACTCACTTTCATAGGAAATAATCAGCGGTTTATCATTGCTTAATACTTCTGCAAATAAGCTTAATATGAATAAGGTAGAAAATATCCATAAGCTGTAATAGCCACGTCTATTTGCTGTGAAACGTCGCCAGCGGCGTTGTGCGGGAGTGAGATTTGTCATTGATTAATGGATTCAAACTGAATACGTGGATCAATCAGCACATAGCTAATATCAGCCAACAGTTTAGCAAATAAGCCAAGTAGAGTAAAAATATATAAACTGCCAAGTACCACGGGATAATCACGCTTGATGACAGATTCATAGGATAATAAGCCCAAACCATCTAGCGAAAAAATGGTTTCGACTAACAAGCTGCCTGCAAAAAAAGCCCCAATAAAGGCTGAGGGAAAACTGGTTGCGAGTGGGATCATGGCATTGCGAAAAATATGTTTGTATAACACTACATTATTGCTTAAACCTTTAGCTCTGGCAGTGAGCACATATTGTTTACGAATTTCTTCAACAAAGCTATTTTTGGTTAACATGGTCATAACCGCAAAACTACCTACCATTAAGGAAATGATCGGCAAAGTGATATGCCATAGATAATCTAAAATTTGTTGATGCCAAGCCAGTTCGTGCCAATTATCAGAAACTAAGCCTCGCAATGGAAATATATCAAAAAAACTGCCGCCGCTAAATAACACAATCAGCAAAATACCGAGTACAAAATTAGGAATCGCATAGCCAAATAAAATCAGCGTACTGGTAATTACATCAAACCGTGAACCATCACGCATCGCTTTAGCAATACCGAGCGGAATACAGGTGAGATAGGTCAAGAAAAAAGTCCACAATCCAAGTGTTAACGATACAGGTAATTTAGAGGCAATGAGTTCTAAAACCGACTGGTGATGAATGTAACTTTCACCAAAGTTAAAAGTGAAGTAATTACCCAACATAGTGAAAAAGCGTTGATATGCAGGCTGGTCAAAGCCGTATAGGGTATTAAGCTGAGCAATTTGCTCTTCATCTAGGCCTTTTGCTCCACGGTATAAACCCGAAGTGCCACCAGTTGAAGCTTCGCCTGTTTGTTGATGTTTTAATTCATTAATCAGTTGCTCAACTGGCCCACCGGGTACAAATTGAGTCACCATAAATGTCACTAACATCACCCCAACTAACGTGGGAATCATGAGCAAAAGACGTTTAAGAATGTAATTCAGCATGTGGTTTTTATTTCTAGTAAATGAGGCTGTATATTTAGAGGGTGCATTATTTAGAATGTTATTTTTTGTTGTGAGGGTAATTCAGGGATTTCTTTGACATCAATATGACCAACCGCAAAATTTTTAAGTCCTTTATCATGACTATAAATACAGCTTGCTCTTCTTGTTATCGCTGTAGCAACAATCATACAGTCTATTTTGAGATGGTTTTTACTTATTCCTTGCTCTCTCAATTTTTTAATTATTTTTTCATCTTGTTTTGACTGCCAAATATTTACAAACTCTATGGCTGCAATAGTGTCATACGGTACGACTTTAAGCTTTTGATTAATACTATCTAAATATAAACCTTTTTTCTCGTATGGTATAGGCATCAAAAATTCACTCAAAACAACAGATGGAATAATGGGTTTTATTTTTTGAGCTGGCAAACTATCAATAAATTGAATTGTTCTTTCTATCATATCTTGTTGTGTATTACGGGCAGTTTGTTCCACGCCCCAAATAAGTATATGCGTATCAAGACAAACTACTTTGGTCATTTAGTCCTCACTTCTCATTTCATCAATATAAGCAACAGGGTCAATATCTTTATAGTAATGCCCTTTTTGTGAAAAATCTGCTAAAAATTCAGATAAATGCGTTTCTCGATAATCTCTGTCAAATTCTGTAATCGTAAATGCTTTAATAGAATAATCTGACATATTCCATTTTGCTTCACCGATAAGCCGTACTCTTTGATATAAATAATTAGCTAATTCAATTGCTAAATTTTTTTCAACTTTACAATGAATAATATTGTTTGCATCAACTTCTAAACGCACTACGGGGTCATTACCGCCAACTCTCGTTATTTTCCCATACAAAGTTGTTTCGCCTGTAACATAAGTTATTTTCTGTATGATTTCAGTATCAGCACTAATCGTCGCTAATGGAGTCGCATTATGTTCTACATAAAAGTTAGCTGACATTGCACGTTTTTCGATAACCTGTTTTATTTTATTGAGACAACTAACTGTTTTATCAGATAGAGTGTTAAAATTTTTATTAACAATAGCTGTTGTAATTGTATAAAAAGCAGGTACGGTACAGGGACAATCTGAATAAAAGCCTAATTGAATACTGCCCTTTTCAATCCTGACTAAACTAACGATAGGTGGCTTGTTATCCAAAGCCGTATCATTATTTCTTTCGATTTCAGAGATAAGGGATTTTTCATAAGATGAGATAATATCAGCAAGTTCAGACGCACTTAAGCTAGCAGGAGAAACAGTGTCATCTCCTACTAATTTAATTGATAGCTGAGCATTGAGATTATCCATAATGATCCAACGTGTAAAAATACAAAACCATAACCAAAATATACATCTAAAAAATAAACATAGCAAACTTTAAACTTTTATTGCGATTCGAGTGTACTTGTTTGATTTATTTCCCAAACAATCGCCTGATTATCCGCACCCGCAGTAATAAAAATCGGCTCAGTTGGATGAAAAGCCATCTGTGTTACCCAATCGCTATGTTGCGAAATACCCGCAATAATTTTCCCTGTTTCTGCATCCCATAAACGTACCGTATTATCTACCGAAGAAGTTAAAATATATTTGCCATCAGGACTAAAAATCGCTTGGCGTAATGCGTCTCGATGTCCTCGTAAGGTGTGCAATACTGCGCCTGTTTTCACATCCCAAATTTTGGCAGTATTATCATACGCAGCCGTCACCGCTTTTTTGCCTGTGGCATCAAATTGAGCATCATAAATACGACTGGTATGCTCGGTTAAATTCTGTAGTTGCTTACCTGTTTTCAAAGACCAAATACGCGCGGTTTTATCTTCTGATGCGGTGATTAAATATTGGCTATCGTTACTAAAGGCTGCATGATATAAATAATTGGTATGACCTTCAAATTCATGAATTAATTTTGCCGTATCTGCTTGCCACAAACGCGCACTCAACATGCCAACGGTAACTATATATTGACCATTCGGACTATAAGCAGCGTGAGCAATACCACGGATATGGCCTTGAAGCATCGCTATTTGTTTACCTGTCGCAACGTCCCATAAGCGTGCCGTATTGTCTCGTGAAGCGGTGAGCAACTGCTGGCCATCAGGTGAAAAACTGACTCGAATCACCCAATTATCATGGCCTTTTAACGTTGTCAGCAACTTACCTGTTTTGGTATCCCAAATCATCGCGGTTTTGTCTTGGGAGGCCGTTGCTACTTTTTGATTGTCAGGACTAAAATTAGCATACCAAATATGTTCACTATGCCCATGTAAAATGCCTAATAATTGTCCTGTTTTGCTTGACCACAAACGCGCGGTTTTAATGCCTGTGGTGACAATGTATTTGCCATCCAAACTAAAAGCAGCATGTAAAATTCCGTCTTTATGCCCATCAAGCTTGTATTTTTCAATCGGTTCTGCGGCATAAGCCTGTGCTGCAAACAATAATATAAAAAACATCCATCCGTAACGCATCACTACGACCTTTTTGGTATTGCATCGTTGAGCACTATTGTGCGGGTTTGTACAGGTTTGTCAATCTGTTCAGTTTCTACATGAGGAATTATTGCTAAAATATTGAAACCATAACAATCAAAACAATTTTATGAATCTAATCCAAATTTATTACACCTATTTTAATCAACCACTGTCATCTAAGCAATTTCAAGCTTACATTGAAACCTTGCCGATTGATTTACAACAGAAAATAAAACGATTTGTGCGTTGGCAAGATCAACATGCCAGTTTATTTGCTCGCCTATTACTACGACAGGCTTTGCAAGCTTATCAACTTGAGTTACAGCAGATTCAATATACTGAATATCAAAGACCTTTTGTTAATTATCCTATTGATTTCAACTTGGCGCATTCTGGGGAATATGTATTATGTGCTATCACGGAAGTTGGACATTTAGGGATTGATATTGAACAAGTGAGGCCGATTGAAATACAACACTTCAAATCAATTCTGACTCCAAATCAATGGAATGCAGTGAATAGAAATACTGATCCACAACTTTTTTTTAAATTTTGGACACAAAAAGAAAGTGCGATCAAAGCAGATGGGCGCGGACTTAGTGTTGCGTTGAATAATCTTGAATCGATCAATCATCAAATACAACTGCAACAAACTTGGTTTTTACATGAAATTACTGATTTTTTACCTGATTATACGTGTCATTTAGCAACAGATAGAGCTAATATTAAAATAAGCTATCAGTTTAAATCATTTTATGAATAGATAACGTTTATCATTTAATCCTTTGCATCTTTGCCCAAATTTATATAATAGGTGAAATAATTATTTTTATAAAAAACTTATCACCGGAGGATATGTTATGACACCTGCAATTAAAGCGGCACAAAAAGCAAAAATTGAATATCTTGTACATGAATATAATCATGATTCTAATGCTGATTCTTATGGCGAAGAAGCCGCACAAGCCTTGGGTATTGATACCCAGCAAGTCTTTAAAACCTTATTAGTCAGTGCCCCAGAATTTAAAGAAAAAGTCGCTGTTGGCATTGTGCCTGTGAGTGGGCAGCTTGATTTAAAAGCCATTGCACGCCAATTGAAAGCTAAAAAAGTAGTGATGGCTAACCCAAAAGATGCAGAGACGCTGACAGGTTACGTGTTGGGTGGTATTAGTCCTTTAGGCCAAAAGAAACGTTTGCAAATGGTCTTAGATGAAACCGCTCTCAATTTTGATACGATTTATGTCAGTGCAGGCAAGCGTGGTTTAGAAATTGAACTAAAGCCCGATGATTTGATTGCCTTGTGTCAGGCCGCAGTTGATAATATTAGGAAATAAACTTGTCTCTATAATTTGCTTAAAATAGCTTGGTACTTCAGATAAACAGGCTATTGAGCATGGCAGCTTATGTTTAGCAAGCGAATAGCTGTCTTGATAATAAACATAAGCAATGGCAGACCGATATAGACTCAATACGCTTTGTTGAGTCAGGTCTGTATTGATTGTGGCATTCTCAAAAATAAGTGCTGAATTTAATTCGGCCAAATAACCCAACACTGAGTCATATCACACACTTCAAATGCTTTGTAAATAATAAGATATTGTATTTAAAAATAAAAATAATTGGCATATCCCCTGCTCTATAGAATGTAACTGTTGAAGTTGCCTCATGATCCAATGCTTACCTCGCCTCAAGGTTCGCATTGGATTATTTTTTTGTGCGGGGGAGAAAAAATGAAAATAATGCAGCCATTACTATTTTTAATAGCACCTACGGCTTTTGCCCAAGATATTTACTTACCTGAAATCTCAGTCGAAGATTCTATTCTGATTCCAAATCAAACTGAGCAAGTTGTGGAACATACGCCGCAATTTTCTGTAGCTGGGGGTGATTTTTTACGCAACACCACAGGTGTATCAGGCACGCGGATGGGTGGCCATGGCATTGATCCTATGATTCGTGGTCAAAATCAAAATCGTTTAAATATTATTCTGGATGATGCTTATAGTTTTGGTGGCTGTCCTAATCGTATGGACCCGCCCAGTGGTTATGCAAGTATGGATAATTACGATAAAGTCACTATTATCAAAGGAGTACAATCAGTTATCGACGGACATGGCGGCAGTGGTGGTACAGTTAAATTCGAACGCCAAGCCCCACAATTTGAAAATAAAAATACCCAATTCAAAGCAAACTTGGGTTATCAAAGTAATAGCAATACACAATCATTAGGTTTGGATGCCGCAACAGGTTCAAAGCAAGCTTATATTCGCGGCATGGTCAATTATGCTGATGCTGATAATTATGAAGATGGCGACGGACGTGAAGTGCGTTCAGGTTTTACCACTAAATCGGCTTATTTCGGTGCAGGCTATACGCCCAATCAACAAACTAAACTTGAATTTAGCGCAGAAGCAATTCGTGAAGATGATATGTTATTCGCGGGTGCTGGAATGGATTCACCTAAAAGTGATAATAATATTTTTCGGCTATCTTTACAGCAACAAGGTTTAAAAGCCAACGCTTATTATTCAGACGTTGACCATGTGATGGATAATTTTTCCTTACGTCCATTATCTGCACCAATGAAAATGCTTACGGCAGCAACATCAAAAACATACGGCGGTCGTTTAAGTTATGATTTGGATGTGGGGCAAGCCTTGATGAGTTTAGGGATTGATTATCAAAAAAATGAGCGTGATGCGATTCGTTATACGGGTAAACCAACGGCAGCAAGTCTGACAACAGAGCAGTCTTTTATGTGGGCGGATACATCTGTACAACAATTGGGCTTATTTGGTGAATATGTATTACCCATTGCGGATATGGATATGTTAACCATCGGTTTGCGTTATGACCGAATTACAGCCAATGCAGACAAAGCCAATCAAGCAGCTCAAGGCGGAGTCAGTCCCAATAATTTATTCAACAAATATTATGGCCAAATCACTGATGAGCAAGATGAAAACAATATTGGTGGTCTGGTTCGTTATGAAAAGAATTTTGAATCGGGTTCGATATTTTTAGGTTTAAGTCGCACGGTTCGTACCGCAGGTGTGACCGAGCGTTTTATGGCTTCAAATAATTCAAAAGGCGCGTTACGCTGGATAGGCAATCCCGAGATTAAACCAGAAAAACACCATCAATTAGACTTAGGATTTATCTTACAGCAAACGCATTATCAAGTAGCCACCAGTGTATTTTATAACCGTGTTAGTGATTTTATTTTGCGTGATAAAGCCCTTGGCCAAGCGGGCATTTTACAGCAAGATAACGCCAGTATTTATCGTAATGTGGATGCACGTTTATATGGTTTGGAGTTTGATCTACAGTTTAAATTGACGGAATCATTAACTCAAACGTTGGGGATTGCTTACACTCATGCTGATAACACAACTGATGATAGACCGTTGGCGCGGATTGCACCGCTAGAAATGACATTAGGTTTAGATTATCAGCAAGCACAATGGGCTGTCGGTGGCTTATTACGTTTGGCAGCGAATCAAACGCGGATTGACAGTCAAAGTGGATTGGATGCTGGAGAAACCGCAGGCTTTGCTGTGTTAAATTTACATGCCCGTTATCAAATTGCGAAAACAGTTCAAGTACAAATCGGTTTAGACAATGTATTTGATAATACTTATGCTTATCATGTGAATCGTGCTAATGCTGATCCATTTAGCCCTGAAGCGGTTCGAGTTAATGAAGCAGGGCGTAGCGCGTGGCTAAAGCTGAATGCACAATTTTAGTATTCCCTCGTTCCCACAAGTTTTGTGGGAATGCCTTCATGACGTGTCACGTCAAGTATATTCATGACGCGTACTCCTAAAAGCTTAATTTAATAGCAATGACGCTGCACATATAGTTCAAGTTACGCAGTGATAGAATGAAAGGTTCTCTTATTTATGTAAGGTGAGTAATTAAGTTAAATTTCGAGTTAATTGATGCCATAAACTGTTTTGTTTGCAGAATAAATTCAATTGCTTGCGTAAGTTTGGTGATAATGTTTGCGGTTGAATCGGTGTCCATAATGCTTCTTTGACTGCCCGATAATACCATTTCCATTCTCCTGCTTGTATGGCGCGAACAAGGCCAAAGCATAAACGGGAAAAAATCATATAACTGGCTTGTGGCAAAGGAAAATAGCGGCGAATAATCCAAATCGTATTGCGGGTTGGATAATAAACTCTGCGCCAATTACTGCGATTGACAGGAGATTGGCGATGGATCACACGGCATTCTGGATCATAATAAATCTCATACTGTTTTTGCATCACTCGAATTGCGACTTCAATTTCATTCTGATATAAGAAAAACTCACGCGGATACCAGCCCACTTGTTCAAATAATTCACGACGAATTGCAAACCCACATCCTACAAAGGCAATCGAATGGCTGACTTGATTGGTGCTAGGCAAATGCCAAGAACGGACAATTTCATGCTGAGGGTTTTCAATTTGACACGCAACCACCCCGACTTCAGGCTGAATCTCAAATCGTTGGATAATATTATCTAAAGTCTGTAAATCCACTGGATGCGAATCATCATCCAATACAAAAATAGACTCGCCTTGCGCAATTTGAAACCCATCGTTATAACCAGCAATCCCTGTATTAGTTGGTAAACAAAGGATTTTAAGCCATGGCTGATGTTGGGTTTGTAAAAATTCAGGCGTGCCATCTTTAGAGCCATTATCAACGGCGATGACTTCAATATCTGGGCGGTTTTGAATTAATTGTTCAAGGTGTTCAAGAGTAAAACGGGTTTCTGCAAGACGGTTAAAATTGAGAAAGACGATACTCAGCTTAACATTAGATGATTGTTTCATGTTCGTACTCTTTCTTCGCAAAAATTCACGGTTGCTGTTGTTGGATAAACCATTGCAACATTTCCCAAGCAATGCTTTTTTGCGCTGGTGGTTTCGGTAATTGACTGAAATGATACCACCCTCCATCCTCTAATTCATCATGATTTATATTCAATTCTCCACTTTCATATTCTGCGGTAAACGCTAACATCAATGAATTTGGGAATGGCCATGGCTGGCTGCCAAAATAACGAATATTTTTAACTTTTAAACCCACTTCCTCCATGACTTCACGTTCCACGGTTTGCTCAGCGGTTTCTCCAGCTTCAACAAAACCTGCTTGCACGCTATAAACGCCTGGTCGAAAACGTGGTGAGCGAGATAATAATACTTGTTCGCCACGGGTAATAATCACAATCATTGCAGGAGAAATACGTGGATAATTGACTAAACGGCATCGGGGGCAGCGTTTGGCACGTTCAAATTTATCGGTTTGCATTTCAATACCACAACGCCCACAGTATTGATGATTTCTATCCCAATCAATAATTTGAAGTGCCGTTCCAGCTAGCAAAAATTGCTCATCTGATAAATCCATTAACAATTCACGTAAGGCATAAAATTGTAGTGTTTTGGGGATATTTTGAATATTGCTGAGTTCTACAGCATAACAATGTTGACCATCTTTGATCCCTAAATAATGTTGGCGTGCAACTTGAGCAGCACTGTGCTGAATATCTGCCCAAGTTGGAATTTCTATGGTTTGAGATGATTTTTTAACTAACAATTGACTTCGATAGAATACCAACCATAACGCTGTTTCGGGATCAATATTGGCTGGTGGTTGGACAGCTAAAGTAAAATTCATGGTTTAAGCTCTTTATCTCTTTGGTTTGTCATGCTTACAATCCCTCCCTGAAATTCAATAGCTGCAATGTATCGCATTTAAAATTGTATGCCATTGAATTAACTATATAAAATCCTCTAAAGCTTGTTCTAATGCCTGCAAAGCTTGATCGATGGTTTCATAATGATCTTCACTATCCCAAACAACACCGCCTTCATCCAAGGCTTGGATAAATCTGGGGTTTTGGAGCTGACCAAATTCAATCCAACCTCTTGACGAGACCCATTCTGAAATATTAGAAAAACGTTATCTCAAATAACATTCGTTCTTCCAAAATCTAAAAAATAATACTTAGGTGTTCATTTTTTACGTTCTTGTGCCCAAGCGATACTACGGGGGAAAAACATTCTATCTCCTTCATTTTTCACAAATTGGTATAGCTGTGCAGGTCGATTTGAACCTGTGCGCATTTTGCCATTAATAGGGGCAACAATATCTGCACGAGCAACCCGCATTCGAAAGGAACTTTTATTTAGATTTTCTTGCATAATAATTTCATACACGCGCTGTAATTCGCTCAAAGTGAACTCTTTAGCCAGCAAATGGACAGCAATATCAGTGTAATCTAATTTTGCACGTAAACGAGAAATAGCTTCACACACAATGCGCTCATGGTCAAAAGCAAGGCTAACTTCCACTTTATCTTGAGTCAAAGTATGCCATTTTGCTTCTGTGGTATCCGTACCCGCACGCAAAGTCACTTCATCAGCCGCTACTAAAGCAAAATAAGTGATACTCAATGTCCAGTCACGAGGGTCTCTATCAGGCCCACCGTAGGTACAAAGTTGCTCGAGATATTGATTCTCTACCCCTGTTTCTTCGACTAACTCACGCATTGCAGCAGCTTCTAAACTATCATCTGTCACCGTATTTAATGAGCCACCCGGTAACGCCCATGAGTCTTTAAAAGGTTCTGACCCACGTTTAATAAGTAATATCTTGAGTTTGTCCTCAAAAACAGTGAAAATGGCAATGTCTACCATTACAGTTGGCTTGTTATTTTCCATAAAACCTTGAGTTATAACTGTCAAAAGTGAAGCAAAGATGACCATCTTTACTCATTTACACACAGTGAATCACGTACTTCAGTAACATTTAACCAAAAGCCTAATAAAAATCAAGTGAAAGTTTTTTTATTTCCATGTATAAGGTTAAAACCTTCGCCTTTCAGGCGAACAGATTTATCTCCCTAAACTCAAGAATGGCTTATAATATGAGAGATGGAATATA
>JADGDW010000255.1 GCA_016744725.1 Candidatus Albibeggiatoa sp. nov. BB20
CAGTATTTGAACTGGTTAAGTCAGACCATCTGTCAGATGCGGCAGAATCATCTCCCGGTAAAGAACGATAACGATCTTGGTAACTATAAATAGCCGAAGAAATACCCGTAAATGAATTCTCAATATTGATTACTTTGGCATTGTTAATAATTTCTCTACCTTTGAGAACGCCGCCAAGCAATAAACCAATAATGACCAGTACAATAGCGATTTCAACCAGCGTAAAACCCGCTTGCTTTTTCATCATACTGGCCCCCTTTGGATAAGACGATGTACAATATTTAAATGGTGTCATATTTTTTTTCATAATATTCTATAAGTGATTGTATTTTAATATAAATTATATAAAGCAAGTTCTATTTTTATAGGCCAAATTGCGCCTGTTCCAATGCTTGTAATTTTTCATTTAAAAAGACGATTTCATCAGGGTCAGTGATAAGTCCGTTGGTCAATAGCCCACCAATCAATAAACGTGCTTGAGCTAACTCTCCCATATCCTCTAAGATTAAAACCTGCATCTCTTTAGCCCAGTCTGGCATATTAGGAATAATTAGCGCATAAGCAGTTAAAATTTCGGCATATTTTAGAGCCAAAGGTAAATCTTGTAAACGATATTTTGCAGTAACTGCAGCTTGAGCTAACCATCGCCAACGCCGTTTAGGGTCTACATAAAACTGTCGATGTATAAATTCTAGCACTTGTCTTTGCTTTTGGGGCTGTTTTACTAAAACGTATTGATAACTGGCCAAAAAAAGGGGATATTGGGTGTTGGAATCTTGTACTAAAATAGCTTTTAACCAACCTATTAAGTATTTATAATTAATATTGTTATTGCTTATATATTGCCCATTCTGAGAACTATAGGATTGTAGCCAAAGTGTCCATAAATGTGCTGTTGCAACATTATCACCAAAACTGTATAAATTTAAGAAATTTTGTGACGGTATTTCAGGTAAAGGTTCTTGCTTAAAATCTCTATTGAAATGATTGGCTTGCCACATAATTTGCAATACCAAAGCACATAAAAATAACAAAATAATTAATATGGGGACATTTTTTAAATGGCGTTGTTTTTTCATAAGTTTTTTCGATAAAAATCAAATAAGCTTGCAGATATTATCAATAATAGATAAATAAGCGTTTGCAATACCAACTCTAATAATATTTCCCAATGCCCTGTTTGATAAATAAGCCACTCGGTACGTGTGAAACGACTCAAATCTGGTAGCAATAATACAACAAATTGGCTTATATAATACAATGCTAACTCTAACCATTGGTAGCTATTTTGAAAACTATCAGACATTAAGTCCACTGAATGAATACTACGGGCTAATAAATAAAAGCCAATCAAACTGCTCAATGCAGGCAAAGTGTGATGAAAACTAAGACTAAAAAATATTGCTAAACTAATAATAAGTAATAATTCACAGTACAAAGAAATCAACCACAATACTAACTGGGCATTATCAATATAAGATAAAAGCAAAAAACCAAATAAACCACAAATACCCAAAGCCAATACAGAAAATCCTAAAAATTTACCTAAAATATAAGTTGAGCGTGCTAATGGCAGGGCTATCAGTAGATAAATAGTCTGTTGATTAAATTCCTGTGTCATACTGCTAATGACGAATAAGCCCATCAAATATATAGCACTTAAGCGCAAAAAAGCAGAGATTAAAGCAAGTTGAGTTTCATTTTTCTCAAATAATGCAACGTGCTCTAAAAAAAAATCGAGGCCTAAACAAAACCCAATAAAACCGAATAAAGTAATAAAAAAGCGGCTATGGATTGCTTCAATAAGCGTATATTGAGCAAGTACATGGATTTGTTGCAGATTTACTAATATAGTATTCATTATCAGTCATCAATTTATAAATTAAATAGCGCGTGGTATGAAACGCTAAAAATAGCCCGTCATTATGAATTAGATAGATTTAATTAGCTTAATTCATAATATTTGCTTAAAAAATTGTAATTCATCAAATCAGAATTGAATAGGTTTGATAAATTTGAACTGTAATTTAATTTCAAACCTAAAACAATTCAATATTTTGGTTTAAATCAAAAATAAATACACTATATTGGCGATAGAACAGCCTTTTACCAGCAATGACTTTCCGCTATTTAGTTTTTAGCTTACAATGAGTTCAACTTTCTATCCTAAAACGATTTTATGAATAATCAAAGATTGGATTGATGCTTAAATGATAAAAACATCCAACACCGAACAAGCTTTATTGCGTGTCAAAAATTTATCTGTTGCATTTGGGCGTGATGCGAAACAAGCAAGCCAAGTGGTCAATAATATTAATTTTGATATCCAGCAGGGCGAAAAACTTGCACTTGTTGGCGAATCTGGTTCTGGTAAATCAGTGACTGCCTTATCTATTTTGCGTTTGCATGATATGCAGCAAGTTCATTTTCCTAGTGGTCAAATTGAGTTTGAAGACCAAGATTTATTGCACTGGAACGAAGCACGGTTGCGCCGAATTCGTGGTAAAGATATTGCGATGATCTTTCAAGAACCAATGACCTCATTAAATCCTGTGTATCCGATTGGCTCGCAACTGACAGAACCATTGATGTTACATGAAAAAATTAGTAAGAAAGTAGCCAAACAGCGCATGATTGAGCTATTGGATTTAACAGGTATTCCCGAACCACAAAAACGCTTTAATGCCTATCCGCACACCCTATCTGGTGGCCAACGTCAGCGGGTTATGATTGCGATGGCCTTAGCCTGCCACCCTAAATTACTGATTGCCGATGAACCCACAACGGCTTTAGACGTGACGATCCAATTGCAAATTCTTGAATTATTAGACAATATGCAACAAGAATTTGGTATGGCAGTGCTGTTAATTACTCATGATTTAAATCTAGTCAGACACTTTGCGCAACGAATTTGTGTGATGAAAAAAGGCGACTTGGTTGAAACCGCCTCCGTTGGTGAATTGTTTGCTTTTCCAAAACATAATTACACGCAACACCTGTTAAATAGTCAGCCAACAACATTACAAAAAGCTTTTGATTATAAAAATGCACAAATCTTGCTTAAAGGTGAAGAAATTAAATGTCATTTCAGCATCAAGAGCAGTGGCTTATTCAAGAAACAAATAGGTGAAGTCAAAGCGGTAGACGATGTTTGTGTTAATGTGTATCAAGGTGAAACCTTAGGCGTTGTAGGGGAATCTGGCTCTGGAAAAACTACTTTAGGTTTATGTTTATTGCGCTTGCAACAGTGTGAAGGGTTAATTGAATTTAATCGGCAACGATTGGATACTTTAAAAGCAAACCAAATTCGCCCATTGCGCAAAGAATTTCAAGTTGTGTTTCAAGACCCTTATTCATCACTTTCACCTCGAATGACAGTTGAAGACATCGTCGGCGAAGGCTTAAAAATCCATTTCCCGCAGCTCAATAAAAAACAGCGACGTGAACAGATTATTAATATTTTGCAAGAAGTGGGTTTAGAAGAGAATATGCTGTGGCGATATCCACATGAATTTTCTGGTGGACAAAGACAACGAATTGCGATTGCACGCGCGGTCATTTTAGAACCCAAACTCATCTTACTCGACGAGCCAACCAGTGCGCTAGATGTTTCAGTGCAAAAACAAGTGTTGGAATTGCTTGCACATTTACAAACAAAACGCCGTATGAGTTATTTATTTATTAGCCATGATTTAAAAGTGATTCGAGCTGTATCGCATCGAATTATTGTTATGCAACAAGGTCAATTTATTGAGTATGGAGAAACTGAACAACTCTTTACTTATCCAAAACATCCTTATACTAAAACATTACTTCATGCGTCTTTTCAATAG
>JADGDW010000092.1 GCA_016744725.1 Candidatus Albibeggiatoa sp. nov. BB20
GTATACCTGTAGTTTTAAAGGATAATCTATCCTTAGAGATTGAAGATATTTATAATAAATTAGTGGTAAAAGAGAGAGGTGGATATTGTTTTGAGCATAATAAACTTTTTTATGAACTATTAAAAAACTTTGAATTTAAAGTAACACCTTTTTTAGCAAGAGTAGTAAACAATCAAAATGTGCAAACACCAAAAACTCATAGATTTACAGTATTAGATTATGAAGGAGGCCGATACCTTATAGATGTAGGATTTGGCTACTTTTCTCCAATAGTACCTATAAAATTTGGTGGGGAAACCACTTTTAGTCATGTTGGAAAAAGTTATCATATCCATCAATATGAAGACCAAACATACTCTTTACAAATAGTTTTAAAAGATGGGTTTTACACTTTATACAAATTTGATCTCTCACCATGTTTTGAAGTTGATTTTGAGATGGGTCATTTCTATTCACATAAACATAAAAATGCTATTTTTGTAAATAATATAGTTTTATCAACTATCTCAAAAGATATGATTAAATCACTAAGAAACAATGACTACTTTAAAATCTATAAAGATAAAGAGGAACAAATACCAATAGATAGTTTAGAAAAACTAAAAGAGATTTTAAATCTAGAGTTCAACTATCCTATTGGTGAGGATGAGATTAAATATATTTACGATAACTTCGTTGTATAAAAGGGGTAGCCCTTCTTATACTTTTCTAAACTTCAAACTTATCAGATAACGTACTGGGATAATGATAAGTGTCAGAACAGTTGAACTCACAACTTCATCTATAGTCATTTTATTTTAAAGCGATACAGGACTGGCAGTCCTCGCACTTAAGATAGAATTGACTATATCAACGGTGTAGCGATATGTTGCATCACTTCCCACACCCCAGTTTATAAGCAAATACTTATTTTATCATCCATTAAGCCATGTCACAATTTGGGTTATTTAGACAATTTTTAGAAATTCTATAAGCCTAAATAACCAGCATGGATATATCCAAGTTATAAAAGCATTTAAAGCCAATTACCAATTAACAAGAAAGGCCCCCAATAAGATGGATGCCAGTAGCGATCTTGACTGATGAGTTCTTTTTGTACACGTTGCAATGCTTTTGCTTTAGTTAAACCCGGTTCGGTATTGAGCAATCGATAGAAATTCATCACAGCTAATGCGGTCGCCTCATCATCTACAAACCATAAGGTTGCAATTGCACTTCTTGCACCTGCTTTAACCGCCACACCTGCTAAACCTAAGGCTGCTTTTTCATCACCGACGGCTGTACGACAAGCACTTAATGTTAACAATTCAACGGGTTTGTCTCTAAATTTGCCTAAACCAATTACAGATTGCAATTTATTCATGGTCAATTTACCGTCATAAGTCAGCAAATAAGTATGTTCAGGATCAGAACTAAACTCACCATGGGTTGCTAAATGAATCACTGAATATTCTCTACTTTCCAATGCAGAACGGAAGCTTTCAATTGAATAGTCTTCATTGATAATTAAACTATCTGATCCTGTAATTTCCTTAATCGTATTCAATTCTTTAACAACACTAGGCAATGGCGGATAATCTTGCACCGCATCAGATAAACCGACTAGGAGTACCTCACTGTTTTTCCAATCAATTGAATGTGGATCAACTAAATTTAAACCCGGAGTGATAGCCATTGCGACTTTTTCAATTAAGAATTTTTCGCCATCATGTAAGGTGGTCAATGGAATCATGCGTAAACGTCCATCAGGCACAACAACCAAGGTATCAATCGTATATTGCTCTAAAATACCTTCAATAGGACGAATCAACCAATCATATAATTTTTGCGCTGGATATAAAAAACGATTATTTGGACGGGTTTGTAACAAAATACGTAAATTCAATGCTTCTGCATCAACATCTTGTTTGGCAACATCAACATTAATTAAATGAATTTTGCCTTCAGTACTCACCAACAAAGATAAGTGGTCAGCCAATGAAATGGGGTATAAAATCGCGGTATTTTCCATCACTTCATCAATGCTGCGGGTACGGTCTTTTAAATTCGCAACACATTCTTCTTGGAAATAATTTTGTAATTCAGCCACTTTTAAATTTTCAACAATATCCCGTGCTTTAAATAATAATTCTTGTTTTTTCTGCTCGGTGTCGGCACGTTCAGCTTTTTTCAAAAATAATCCTGCTAATTCATAGTAAACAGGTCTCACTAATTCATTGAATGTTGTGGTATTGGTGCGTAAGCCAACATCTAAATTATATTGAATCGGTTGAAGTGTCTCCGTTGCACGGCGATAGGCTGCAATTGCTTGGTCTAACTTATCATCTAAATCCAACAACACACCCTGCTGCCATTGCCATAAATATAAAAGATCAGGCATCGCTTCTTGTTTAGCAAAGAATAGAGCTTGACGGTTTAATTGCTGTGCGGCGGCTAATTGTCCTTGATCGACATATAACTGAGCAAAACGCCCATAAGCAATCGATTGTAAACGTATTTGTTTCAGCGTATTTGCCAATTGAACGGCTTGTTTAAACGCTTTCGCACTAATATCTAAAACTTGAGTAAGTTGTTTTAGGCTTAATTCGGGTTCATTACCAAACCCGCGTGCGTGCATTGCAACCGCAATTAAATTATGGAATTTGCGTTGATTTGGTTCTGAATTTTGTAACGCTGCCCAAGTTTTATCTAAAACGTGCAATACATCTTCAGTAGAACTGACATACATCATCGCCTTAATTTGGTTGAGCAAGATTTTTGTTTCTAACTGTGGATTATGGGCTGTTTTAAGTAATTCCAATGCTTCATTATATAAGTCGATCGCATCAAAGTAAGATTCATAAACCGCATACACATTGCCTGAATTATTCAGCACTTTTGCCAGTAATTGTGGATTTTTTAACTCACGCGCCACTTTTTCACTGATTTTGACGAGTTTTAATGCTTCGGCTGCATCACCAATCGTCAACCACGCATCACTAAGCTGTATGACTAAATTGACTTGTAATACTTTATCTTCAATTTTTTCTGCTAATTGATAGGCTTGTTGCAAAGCTTGGAATACTTCATGGTGCATCCCTATTTTTTGATAAGCGGTTGCAATTTTGCTGAGGATTTGAATTTGTTCAGCTTTGGTTTGCTGTTCCAGAACGTGTTGCCATTGTTCAATCGCATCAGTATATTTCCCTTGTTCAAAGGCTTGATTTGCTTTCTCTATGCTGGTCTGAGCAAATACGCTGCTTGAAAATAAGCATAATACCCAGAAGGTTAAAAAGTAACGCATCATTTTAATTTATCTCACGGCTGAACTCTGTAAGTTATTGTACCTAGCATTTTTCATATTGTCATGACGACATGCGTCGCACAAACTATTTTTATCTTTATTTAATGGTTTTGTTTACTCAATCAAGTTGCTGTCTCTAGTCTTAATTTTCTTGATATAAAAAAATGCCTGATAGACTGGCAATATTATTTGTATTTTTGAGTTCATGAATCATTAGATTAAGCATCAGTTTCACATATCCATTAACGCTAAAATTGATGAGTGGTGAGAAAACCTAAACAGCTCTACTATAAGGTTTAATTTATGATAGACTGAAGCATTTATTAATCCTGCGGACGTGTAAAGTGTAAATGAAACCTACATTCCCCCTCTTAACAACAATTAACACACCTGAACAACTCAAAGAACTAGCAGAATCAGAACTTCCAGAACTGGCCGAAGAACTACGTCATTTTTTGCTTGATTCTCTCAGCCAAACAGGTGGACATCTTGCTTCAAACTTAGGCATTGTTGAGCTTACTGTGGCTTTACATTATATCTTTAATACGCCTCATGACCGCTTAGTCTGGGATGTTGGACACCAATGTTATCCACATAAAATCCTGACAGGCCGACGTGAAGAAATGCACTCATTACGGCAGCATTCGGGTCTTTCAGGCTTTCCAAAACGGGCAGAGAGTGAATATGACACGTTTGGTGTGGGTCATTCTAGCACCTCAATTAGTGCTGCTTTAGGTATGGCAATGGCTGCCAAGCAACAGGGTATTGAGCGTAATGCGGTTGCTATTATTGGCGATGGCGCGATGACAGCAGGTATGGCTTTTGAGGCCTTAAATCACTCAGGTTCATTGGAGGATGTTAACTTATTAGTGATTTTAAATGACAATGACATGTCTATTTCACCTAATGTTGGCGGTTTATCCAACTATTTCGCGAAAATTCTGACCAGTAAATTATATAAATCAGTACGTGAAGGCAGCAAATCTGTATTAAGTCATGTCCCACCTGTGCGTGAATTTGCAAAACGTACAGAAGAACATGTTAAAGGCATGGTTGCACCGGGTATGTTATTTGAAGAATTAGGCTTTAATTATATTGGGCCTATTGATGGACATGATTTGCCCGTTTTATTGAACACTTTGCGTAATATGCGTGATTTAAAAGGCCCTCAATTTCTACATGTGGTTACGACAAAAGGCAAAGGCTTTACAGTTGCTGAGGAAAATCCGTGCACCTATCACGGCGTATCGGCATTCGATAAAACCACAGGTAAAATGAAGCCTAAGATTGTAGCAGCTCAAACCTATACTCAAGTTTTTGGGCAGTGGTTGTGTGATATGGCTGAACAGGATAAACGATTAGTGGGCATCACACCTGCAATGCGTGAAGGCTCAGGCTTAGTTACTTTTTCTGAACAATTTCCCGAACGTTATGTTGATGTTGGTATTGCTGAACAACATGCAGTAACTTTGGCTGCGGGTATGGCTTGTGAAGGTTTAAAACCTGTGGTGGCGATTTATTCTACCTTCTTGCAACGTGGTTATGACCAATTAGTGCATGATGTGGCTTTGCAAAAATTACCCATTGTGTTTGCGATTGACCGTTCTGGCATTGTCGGCGCTGACGGACCTACGCATATTGGTGCGTTCGATTTGGCTTATATGCGCTGTATTCCTAATATTATGATTATGACACCTTGTGACGAGAATGAATGCAGACAAATGCTCACCACTGGTTTTATGTATGATGGTGGCGCAAGTGCAATTCGCTATCCACGCGGCTGTGGTCTTGGTATCGAAATTGACGAAGAATTAAATCCTTTGCCAACAGGTAAAGCAGAACTGTGTCGCCAAGGTCAAAAAGTCGCTTTACTTGCATTTGGTACACTGCTTCATGTTGCAATGGATGCAGGCGAACAACTTGATGCTACCGTGGTCAATATGCGTTTTGTTAAGCCATTAGATACAGATTTAATTCAACAGCTTATCCAAACTCATGATCTATTAGTTACGATTGAAGAAGGCGTGATTGCAGGTGGTGCAGGCAGTGGTGTGAGTGAATATTTACACTCAAGTGCAAGTACAAAATCGGTATTGCATCTTGGTTTGCCCGATCACTTTATTGAGCATGGTTCTCCAGATATGTTACTTAAACAATATGGTTTAGATGCTGCGGGTATGATTCAATCAGTACAACAGCGTTTAGATTCATTGCAACTGATAATGTTGTGATCGCATAGTGATTTAAGGCTGGCTTTTTGCGCTATCGTACATACATTAATATCAGACTCTGTAAATTGGTGAAAATAAGCCCACAGGGAATTTGGTTTAATTTCGTAAGCATTATTCAATTATTTGCCGATTTATATCTAAATTAGATCATAATTTGTGATATTTTAAAAAATCGGACAGTCCCTTTTTGATGCTTACTTAGGGCTGCCAAGGACGGTTGCTTTCACTACAGGGATAATTTTTATTCATGTATTATTGCATGAAATAATGAGGAGTTAATTATGAGTCAAGATGCTTCGGCCATACCAGACATACAAAGCAGTATAGATACTCGTCATATCGCCATTGATAAAGTGGGTATTAAAGACATTAAACATCCCGTATGTGTTAGCGACCGTTCTGGGCGTGAACAATATACAATTGCTAATTTTAATATGTATGTGAATTTGCCGCATAATTTTAAAGGCACTCACATGTCCCGTTTTGTGGAAATATTAAATGAGCATGAATATGAAATTACCGTGCAATCATTTAAAACCATGCTTAAGGAGATGATTAAACGGCTTGAAGCCCAATCTGGTCATATTGAAATGACATTTACTTATTTTGTGCGCAAAACAGCGCCGAAGTCAGAAGTCAAAAGTTTATTGGATTATGAAGTGACGTTTATCGGTGAAGTCACCGAGGAGGAATCACCTGATATTTCAGTCAAAGTGGTAGTGCCTGTTACCAGCTTATGCCCTTGTTCAAAAGAAATTTCACGCTATGGCGCACATAATCAACGTTCCCATGTAACGGTTAATGCGAAAACCAATGGTTTCTTATGGATTGAAGATTTAATTGACATGGTTGAATCACAAGCCTCTTCACAATTATATGGCTTATTAAAACGTCCTGACGAAAAACATGTGACAGAACATGCCTATGAAAACCCTAAATTCGTTGAAGATATGGTACGAGACGTTGCTGCTAAATTAAATTCAGATGAGCGTGTCGCATCCTATGTGATTGAATCTGAGAACTTTGAATCTATTCATAATCATTCTGCTTATGCGATGATTACCAATAATAAGCAAGATTAATTTCTTCTTTAAGTATTGAATAAGGCTAGTGATTATCTGTTTAGTAAAATCGCTAGTCTTCCTCCCAAAAAGTAATCAATCATGAAAGTAATGTTATTAGCCGCTGGACGTGGTGAACGAATGCGTCCCTTGACCGATACTATGCCTAAACCACTGTTACCCATTGCAGGAAAAAGTTTAATTGAGCATCAACTAAATAAATTAGTCGCAGCAGGCTTTAGCGATATTGTGATTAATCATGCTTATTTAGGAGAGCAGATTGTACAAAAGCTGGGTGATGGCTCGGCGTATGGTGCAACAATTGTGTACTCAGCAGAACCGCGTATTTTAGGTACAGCAGGCGGTATTGTGAATGCTTTGCCTTTATTAGGTTCAGAACCGTTTTTAGTCGTCAATAGTGATGTATGGACAAATTTTCCATTTCAGACTTTGAACAAACCTCTAAAAACATTAGCTCATTTGGTTTTAGTACCGAATCCTGAACACCATCCTACAGGTGACTTTCATTTGCAAAAGGGGATTGTCAGCCGAGAATTAGAGCCAAAACTGACTTTTAGTGGGATTGGGGTGTATCATCCAGAATTTTTTTGCTTGCCTATTAATGAGGCTATATTTGGACTCGCACCATTGTTGATTAAAGCCATGAGTATGCAGCAAGTCACAGGTGAGTCTTTTTCAGGTACTTGGGTCGATGTGGGCACACCTAAACGTCTTGAATCAATTAATCACTTATAAATTTTATGGTTATTGAAGCATGAAATATGTGACATTTTAACCCATATATTCTAAATCAATTGAAAAACAAATACTTAAAAAGAAATTCAAACTATTATTTCATGAAAACCTAGGGTATGGCGTTCAGTAAAAACGGTTCAAAATGTTATATTGTAAAAAGTGTAAAAAAATATTGACAGTTTAAAATTACATGACTATAATGCGCAACTTCTTTACGCAATTCCCCGATAGCTCAGCTGGTAGAGCAAGTGACTGTTAATCACTGGGTCGGCGGTTCGAGCCCGTCTCGGGGAGCCATTGCTCCTTTCTAGAATGTTTTTGCATTTTGTATTCTCCTGAAAATCTATATTATTCGATTCGTTGTTGCTATTTTTAAGATGAACTTGCACAATGGTTCAATAGCAAAGCCACGTCATTGATACAATGAAACTACTCGCATTAGATACTTCCACCGGAGCTTGTTCCTGTGCCTTATGGATTGATGGTGATATTCAATATCGTTCCAAAATCGCACCCCGTCAACATGCTGATTTAATTTTAGCAATGGCTGATGAACTATTAAAACAGGCCGATTTAATCCCCTCTCAATTAGATACTGTTGCATTTGGCCGTGGTCCTGGCAGTTTTACTGGATTGCGTATTGCTTGTGGTGTGGTGCAAGGTATCGCATTTGCCGCTGACATTCCCGTTGCACCAATTTCCTCATTAGCCGCTTTGGCACAAACTGCTTATCAACAAACTGACCAACCCAATATCTTAGCCTGTATTGATGCACGAATGAATGAAGTGTATTGGGGCTGTTATCAATTACAAAATGGATTGATGCAATTACAAACGGAAGAACAGGTTAGCCCAGCATCACAAGTAAATATTCTAACTGATAGCCAAATTTGGTTTGGCGCGGGCAGTGGTTGGGAGGCTTATGAAGCAAATTTAACCCAAACCTTACCGCAGATTCAACATTATCAAGCTGATTTATATCCTCAAGCTCAGGCTATTTTACCGTTAGCTGTCAATATGTTTGAGCAGCAACAAGTGGTGAGTGCGGAATACGCATTACCCGTCTATTTACGCAACAAAGTCGTATAAGCATCGTGAGCACACAAACTTGTATCTTTTTAATGGGGCCAACTGCAGCGGGTAAAACGGATTTAGCAATGGCCTTAGTCAAACAATTGAATTGCGAAATTATCAGTGTGGATTCCGCATTGGTCTATCGTGATATGGATATTGGTACAGCTAAGCCTGATGCCGAATTGTTAGCAGTTGCCCCACATCGTTTGATTAATATTTGTGATCCCAGTGAATCTTATTCAGCAGCTAACTTTCGTCAGGATGCTTTACGTGAAATAGCGGACATTCAGCAACAAGGTAAAATACCATTATTGGTTGGTGGTACAGGCCTCTATTTTCGTGGTTTGGAGCAGGGTTTGTCTGATTTGCCTGCGGCTAATACTGAAATTCGACAGCAATTAGAAGCTGAGGCACAAACGATTGGTTGGACGAAAATGCACCAGCAATTGGCTGAAGTTGATCCAAGTTCCGCACAACGGATTCATCCAAATGACCCACAACGAATTCAGCGTGCATTAGAAGTGTATCGAATTACGGGCAACAGCATGACGGCATTATGTGCTCAAGCCAAAAAGCAGCGTTTACCATTTGATGTGATAAAGTTGGTTATTGCGCCTGAACAACGGCATATTTTGCATGAACGTATTGAGCAACGTTTTCATCTCATGTTAAAGCAGGGTTTCATTCATGAAGTAGAAAAGCTATATCAACGTGGTGATTTGCATTTGGACTTGCCTGCATTGCGTGCAGTTGGGTATCGACAAGTTTGGCTGCATTTAGCTGGTGAATGGGATTACGATACAATGGTATATAAAGGGATTGTGGCCACTCGTCAATTGGCTAAGCGGCAATTAACATGGTTGCGTAATGAGCAAGATGTGGTGTGGTTTGATAGTTTGCAAGCTAATTTGATTGAGCAGGTTTTAGATTATATGCAGCAATCCTTATCGAGTTGAAAAAGAACAGCTTCTAAAAAATCTGAATTTTCCGCATTTATTGGAAATGTCAGATTAAGCTTACTTGGATAATATATTGTATTTTTAGTATATTTAACTGATTTTCTGTTAATAATTGAACTTCCTGTCTTACAATATTACCATCACAAAAAACACTAAACCGTATTTGAGCTTCAACTCTTAGATAATCTAATATGCTTGGATTATATTCAGTGAAAAACATGAAATTCACTTATGCAATATTTTGTATCTGGGTTCAATTTATTACGATTTTCATGCAGAGTGTTTAAAAATGACTTTTTTGGAAGGTATACTCTTTGATATTATTTACTGAGATATAAGATCATCCATTGCTTTGGTTGATGAAATCAAGAATACCTATGCAGCCCAGCTTATGATACTTAAACGAAATCTCTTTCCAAGCAAAACTTAATAAACAAAGCCAAAATAGACAGTTTTTAATTTGATAACTCATTTAGAAGGTTTACAGAATGGCAACTTACGCAATTGGCGATATTCAAGGTTGTTTTAAAGAATTACAGCAACTTTTAGAACATATTGAATTTGATTCAGAAAAAGATAGCTTATGGTGTGCAGGCGACTTGGTAAACCGTGGTTCAGGTTCTTTGGAAGTATTGCGTTTTTTAAAAAAATTAGGTGACAAAGCAGTTGTTGTACTGGGTAATCATGACTTGCATTTATTGGCAGTAGCCGCAGGAAATGAAGATTATTTAAATAAATCAGATACATTAGAACCGATACTCAAAGCCTATGACCGTAATGAATTAATTGAATGGCTACGCCAGCAGCCTTTTTTACATCATGATAAAGCGTTGGGGTTCACAATGATTCACGCGGGTTTGCCGCCACAATGGGATTTTGAATTGGCCAAACAATGTGCGAGTGAGTTAGAAGTGCTATTGAAAGATGACAGTCAATTTTTTGATTTTATGCAACATCTTTATGGGAAAAACCCCAAAAAATGGTCTAGCAAATTAGACGGTTGGGAACGTATCCGTTTTATTAGTAATTGTTTTACTCGAATGCGTTATTGTACTGCAAAAGGCAAGTTGGATTTAAAACGTAAGGGTTCACCTGGTATGGAAATGCAAACTCATGGCAATGATGGTTTTTTACCTTGGTATTTGCATGAACATCGTAAAAGTCGGGATTTGAAAATTGTTTTTGGCCATTGGGCGACTCATGGTTTTCATGCGGGTAATGGTGTATTTGCATTGGATACGGCCTGCTTATGGGGTGGTGCATTAACCGCATTGCGTTTGGATGATGAGGCCGTATTTGGTATAGCTTGTAAAGGAGAGGCAACCCCTAAAACATAAAAACTATTAATTTACGTCGTGTGCAACTTTTTTATAAGTGATCCAAAAGAGCAAGCTGTAACGGAGGATTACCGAGCATTTTGTTGATAAAGATGTCAACAGTGTGTGCGAGTATTTTCCGAGTAATACGGTTGGTCAAGTGCTATAAATCACGGGCTTTTGTTTTCTCGATCTCAAAACGCTCAGCTAGTTGCCCAATGACAGTTTCCATAAGGCGACGCTTGCTCATCAAGTGTTTTACAAAAGATTTAGGGCGATCATCAGTCATGTTTTTCCGCAACGGCGTTTTTAATTCAATGCCGACTTTAGCTAAATCTTCTTTGAGAATGGGGCGTACAAAACCTCTGTCTCCAAGAAGCAGACCTTCAAGGTGTTCAACAACCTCCCATAGCACATCACGTTCGTCTATGTTCGCAGGTGTTATAGTGAATCCACTGATAACATCGTCAAAGCTGATGGAAATTAAACCTTGAAAACCAAAGTAAGTTTGCCCTTTTGAGGCACAATGACCGTATTCCACACATGCTGTTTGAAAAGCTTGGCATATGGTGCTCTACGAAAAGCGCATACGGGTAGTGGAAATCCATCTGCGATATGAATGTCATCATCATATGCGCCTAAACGACGTGCTAAAACAGCTTGAATCGCTTGTTTAACATGCCACAACACGCTGCCTGACGGGTGAATGTTGTCCGACATAGAATTTTAGGAAACAAACTACGCCAATGCTTAGAAAAATAGCTCTAAATACCTTTGTCTTTATGTTGTCCAAGAAATTCGCCGACAATTTCCATCATTATAACCTCACTGTCACTTAGTTCAGGAGGAAATCCTCGTCGTCTTAGCGCTGGTAATTCCAAAGCCTTTATAATATCTTCAACCAAACAGAATACAACAATGATAAATTCTTCTTCGGGCATGCTCACTTTTCTCAAAAGTTAGAAAAAATAACATTTTCCCATATCAGAATAATTAGTTGCACACGGCGTGATGCTTGCCTAATTTTACTTGAGATACTGATTTTAAAATCTACTATATTGATAGAAAAATATCTAAACTTTCAAAACTCTTGCGCAATTTAATTAGTTGGTGTAGAATCGGCCTTTTAATGGCTAATTGAGTCTATCTCGGTTAGGTATGCAGAGTGATTAGTTTTAATTCTGCAACTCACCACAAAAGTCTTTAAATATCTATTTTATCTACATACCCACAGTGCGAAAGTGGCGGAATTGGTAGACGCGCTGGATTTAGGTTCCAGTGCCGCAAGGCGTGAGAGTTCGAGTCTCTCCTTTCGCACCACTTTCAATCTATCGCGTGATGTGACAAGAGGCAAGAGGTTAGAATTAGTATGCAAGTTTCAATTGAAGAAACGAGTGCGTTAGCGCGTCGGATGACGGTAGGGATACCAAAGGAACGTATACAAGAAGAAGTTAAAACTCGTCTTAAAAAATTAGCGCGTACAACTAAATTAAACGGTTTTCGTCCTGGTAAAGTCCCCTTAAGAGTAGTTGAGCAACGTTTCGGCGACCAAATTAAACAAGAAGTGGTTGGTGAGGTGGTGCAACAAAGCTTTTATGAAGCTGTAGAACAAGAAAGCTTACAGCTTGCTGGTGATCCGCAAATTGATTTAGATAGCGATATCCAAAATCTAGACGAAGGTCTGTCATACACGGCTGAGTTTGAAGTAATTCCTAGTTTCTCTGAAATTGTTGTAGAAGGTTTGACTGTTGAAAAACAAGTCGCCAAAGTACAAGACAGCGACGTAGACAGTATGATTGAAAAACTACGTGAGCAACGTCGAGTTTGGGAAGCAGTAGAGGAAGGTGCAGCAGAAGGCTGTCGGGTAACAATAGATGCAACGGTTAGCGTTGACGGTAATGAAGTAGATGAAGCAGGTTTAAATGGCTTTCAATTTATTTTAGGTAGTTCAGGCATTATCATCGAAGGCTTTGAAGCCGCTGTTACAGGTGCTAAAGCAGATGGAACGGTAGAAACCGACCTGAAATATCCAGATGAATATGATGCTATTCCAGAATTACAAGGTAAAGAAGCGCATTTTTCAATCCATATTAATGTAGTTGAGCAAGGTCATCTTCCTGAAATAAATGAAGAGTTTGCAAAAGCATTAGGTGTTGAAAGTGGCGAAGTGGATAGTTTACGTCAAGACGTTAGTGAAAACATGTCTCGTGAATTAAGCTATACGCTAAAAACTAAAGCAAAACAACAAACTTTAGATGCATTATTAGAAGCGAATCCAAGTGACGTGCCTGAAAACTTAATTAATAGCGAAGCACAACGCATGGCTGAAAATTTCCAGCGTGAAATGCAATCGCAAGGGCATGAAGCAGGACAGATTGATCCAAGTCACTTTAATGAGCAAGCAGAAAAACGTGTTAAGCTTGGTTTATTAATGGGTGAGTTGGTGCGCCAAAACGATATGCAACCAGATGCAGATAAAGTACGTGAAATGTTAGAACGTATTGCATCCGCTTACGAAGACCCTGAAGCTGTAATTGATTGGTATTATTCAGATGCCAAACGTTTAGCTGATGTTGAATCCATGGTCTTAGAAGAGCAAGTCGTTGATTGGTTGCTAGAAAAAGCCGACATCTCAGAAGTAGAGTCTACTTTTGAAACGGTAATGAATCCAGCACAATAGGACTTCTGCATGACAGCACATCTTACACCTGAAATTGTTGCATCTGGCCTTGTTCCCATGGTTGTGGAACAGTCGGCCAGAGGTGAAAGAGCTTACGATATTTATTCTCGCTTACTAAAAGAGCGAGTCATTTTCTTAGTAGGGCAGGTTGAGGATTACATGGCTAATTTGGTCGTGGCTCAGTTGCTCTTCTTAGAATCTGAAAATCCAGAAAAAGATATTCATCTCTATATTAATTCTCCAGGTGGCTCAGTCAGTGCAGGCTTAGCCATTTACGATACGATGCAATTTATTAAACCTGATGTCAGCACTTTATGTATTGGTCAGGCTGCAAGTATGGGCGCATTATTATTGACGGGCGGTGCTGAAAACAAACGTTATTGCTTACCGCATTCACGTATGATGATTCACCAACCATTAGGTGGCTATCAAGGTCAAGCAACAGATATCGATATTCACGCCAAAGAAATTTTGAAAGTGCGTGAACGCCTCAATATTATCCTATCAGAGCATACTAAAAAGCCTATTGATACGATTCAAAAAGATACTGAGCGCGATAACTTCATGTCTGCGAACGAAGCATTAGATTACGGTCTCATTGATGCAGTTCTCACTACACGTCAGGCGTTAAATACGCAAGATGCTGAGGACAGTGCTAGTAAAAAGTGAGGCTAGTTAAGGGGTTGTTATGAGTGATAAACAAAGTAAATCAGGAGGCGACGAACGTTTATTATATTGTTCGTTTTGCGGCAAAAGTCAGCATGAAGTACGTAAGTTGATTGCAGGGCCTTCGGTATTTATTTGTGATGAATGTGTTGAGCTGTGCAATGAAATCATCCGTGAAGAAGTGGATGATGATACAGGTACAGGTCAAAATCGTAGCTTGCCAACCCCTCACGAAGTTAAAACCCGTTTAGATGACTACGTCATTGGGCAAAACTACGCGAAGAAAGTATTGTCAGTTGCGGTCTACAATCACTATAAACGCATGGAAACCCATGACAGGAAAAGTGAAGTAGATATTTCTAAAAGCAACGTATTACTCATTGGCCCTACAGGCAGTGGTAAAACGTTATTAGCGGAAACATTAGCGAACTTACTCAATGTACCGTTTACGATGGCTGACGCAACAACCTTGACTGAAGCGGGTTATGTTGGTGAAGACGTTGAAAACATCATTCAAAAACTACTACAAAAATGTGATTATGATGTAGAAAAAGCCCAAACAGGCATCGTCTACATTGATGAAATTGATAAAATTTCCCGTAAGTCAGACAACCCTTCGATCACACGTGATGTGTCAGGTGAAGGCGTACAGCAAGCCTTATTGAAATTAATTGAAGGCACAATTGCCTCAGTTCCCCCTCAAGGCGGCCGTAAACATCCACAGCAAGAATTCCTACAAGTTGATACTTCCAGCATTTTATTTATTTGTGGTGGTGCGTTTGCTGGCTTAGATAAAGTTATCCGTGCACGTACTGAAAAATCAGGTATTGGTTTCTCCGCGGATGTTAAAGCGAAAGACGATCAGCGTGGTACAGGTGATTTATTAAAAACCATTGAACCAGAAGATTTAGTTAAATACGGCTTAATTCCTGAATTTGTTGGACGCTTACCTATTGCAGCAACTTTGGAAGAGTTAGACGAAGACCAGTTAGTACAAATTTTAACTGAGCCTCGCAATGCCTTAGTTAAGCAATATGGTGAATTATTCTCAATGGAAGGTACTGAGCTAGAATTTCGTGAAGAAGCCTTACGTGCAATTGCCAGAAAGGCGATGAAACGTAATACAGGCGCACGGGGTTTGCGTTCGATTATGGAGTCAGCGTTATTAGACACCATGTATGATTTACCTTCAATGGATGCTGTTTCTAAAGTAGTGGTTGATGAAACTGTGATTGACTCAAATATCCCTCCGTTGATTTTATATGATAATACTGAAAAAAACGGCAGTACCAACGATTAAGTATTTTTAAGGGCTGGAGAGAAATTTCTAGCCCTTTTTAGTAACTAGGCTATAGATTTTTTATCTTCATAAATTGTCTACAGTCGAAGTAGGTCACAAAGGTGTTAGCTGTTGAGACACAAAACTTAAGTAAAATGATTCAAGTTAAGTTCTGAATTTAAAATAGTTAATTGACAGTGACTATATCTAAAAACCTTGAAAATCCCACTTATTAACACCATTACAAATCCATAATTCAGTTTGATGGCGTTTGGTGATGATACATCAAGCCAGAGGATAATCACCTTATCCTCTTTTAAACCACGCCCTGACTTGTTATGCTGTTACATAGAGACCCCATCCAACAAGCGGCCATAGAAATATCTAAATGAATAGAATAAGGATTTACACTCCTAACGATGTTTTTCATGTCTCAACAGCTACAAAATCTGAACGGCCTGCCCTAATTGGATGCTATTTTGTTTGAAGAGAGTTCTGCTATGTCAAATAAAGACAAATCGTCTGATGAATCAATGATATTACCCGTTTTACCACTACGCGATGTCGTCGTTTATCCCCACATGGTCATTCCTTTATTTGTTGGCCGTGAAAAATCGATCCGTGCGTTAGAAGATGCAATGACTGAGAATAAAAAAGTTTTACTCATTGCACAAAAAAATACCACCGAAGATGAACCTTCAGTCAAAGATTTATATGAAATTGGAACAATCGCTAATATTCTACAACTACTCAAACTACCTGATGGCACGATTAAAGTGTTAGTAGAAGGTGGTCAACGTGCCAAAGTAGTCAATATTTTAGAAGATGAGTTTTCAGTTCAAGCCACACCGATTGAATCTGAAATCGATGACGACCAAGAAGTTGAGGTGCTTTCACGTACCGTCACCTCTCGTTTTGACCAATACATCAAGCTCAATAAAAAAGTCCCACCTGAAATTTTAAATTCGCTATCTACTATTGATGAGCCGGGGCGTTTAGCTGATACCATTGCGGCACACATGGCCATTAAGCTGGATGAAAAGCAAAAGATTTTAGAAATCATGGACGTTCGTCAACGTTTAGAAAAGCTAATGGCATTGATGGAAGCTGAAATTGACTTATTACAAGTTGAAAAACGGATTCGCAAACGTGTTAAAGGTCAGATGGAACGCAGCCAGCGTGAATACTACCTGAATGAGCAAATGAAAGCGATTCAAAAAGAATTAGGTGATTTGGATGAAGTGCCTAATGAAATCGAAGACCTAGCGAAGAAAATTGAAGAGGCTGGAATGCCTGTTGAAGCCAAAGACAAAGCAGTTTCTGAGCTGAACAAACTTAAAATGATGCCGCCAATGTCATCTGAAGCAACTGTTGTGCGGAATTATATTGATGTGATGGTGGATGTGCCATGGAAAAAACGCACCAAAATAAGCCGCAGCCTCCCCAAAGCAGAGCTAGTGCTAGCAGAAGATCATTATGGTTTAGAAAAAGTCAAAGAACGGATTTTAGAATATTTAGCGGTACAACAACGAGTGAAAAAGCTCAAAGGGCCTGTTTTATGCCTTGTAGGACCTCCAGGGGTGGGTAAAACTTCCTTGGGTCAATCCATTGCCAGAGCCACTAACCGCAAGTTTTCGCGCATGTCATTGGGTGGTGTACGTGATGAAGCTGAAATTCGTGGCCATCGCCGTACTTATATTGGTTCATTACCTGGAAAAATTATCCAAAACTTATCTAAAGTCAAAGTCAAAAATCCATTATTTTTACTTGATGAAGTAGATAAGATGTCAACTGATTTCCGTGGTGATCCCTCCTCTGCTTTATTAGAAGTGCTTGACCCAGAACAAAATCATACCTTCAACGACCACTATTTAGAAGTGGATTATGATTTGTCTGAAGTCATGTTTGTTGCGACAGCCAATACCTTAAATATCCCAAGTGCACTACTTGACCGTATGGAAGTGATTCATTTATCGGGTTATACCGAAGATGAAAAAATCAATATTGCTATGGATTATCTCGTACCGAAACAAATTAAAAACAATGGTTTGAAAGAGAACGAGATTGATCTTCAAAAAAGTGCCATTCGTTCTATTATCCGTTTTTATACACGTGAAGCAGGTGTGCGTGGTTTAGAGCGTGAGATTGCCAAGATTTGCCGCAAGGTAGTGAAACGTATTTTATTAGAAAAAGTAGCGGATAAAATCACTGTTGATGAAAAAAATATCAATGATTATCTTGGTGTACAACGTCATCGTTATGGTCGTGCGGAGGAAAGTGATCGTGTGGGTTTAGTCACAGGCTTAGCTTGGACAGAAGTTGGCGGTGATTTACTCACTATTGAAGCGACGGTAATGCCCGGTAAAGGTAAACTCACCTACACGGGACAACTCGGTGATGTAATGCAGGAATCAATTCAAGCCGCAATGAGTGTGGTACGTGGTCGAGCAAATAGTTTAGGTATTGATCCTGACTTTTATCAAAATTATGATGTGCATATTCATGTTCCAGAAGGTGCAACACCGAAAGATGGGCCTAGTGCTGGAATTAGTATGTGCACCTCAATGGTCTCTGTACTTACTGATATTCCTGTGCGTGCCGATGTGGCAATGACTGGTGAAATTACTTTGCGTGGTGAAGTGCTTCCAATTGGTGGTTTAAAAGAGAAGCTTCTAGCGGCATTACGCGGTGGGATTCAAACGGTATTGATTCCAAGCGAGAATGAACGTGATTTAGAGGAAATTCCTGATAATATTAAGGAAAATTTAAATATACGTCCCGTTAAATGGATAGAAGAAGTGCTACACATTGCCCTACAACGGATGCCAATGCCATTGGAAAAAACCGCTGATAATTTACAAGCCGTTAAAAAAGAAGTAGGGGGACACCTCCAAACTGGAATTCAAACTCATTAAATGTGCTACAATCGTTGATGTGATGCGGGTTCTGCTGGTTTTTAGTGATTAATGGCACAGGCCGTGCATGTTTTCAGGGGTACCACAATTTTTTAGTCCACTATTCTTGATGACAAAATGGGGGAACAATGAACAAAGCCCAGTTGATTGACGCAGTCGCAAATTCTGCTGAAATATCTAAAAAAGACGCAAGCCAAGCGGTAGACGCAGTCGTTACTCAAATAAAAGAATCCTTAGCCGAGGGTGACACTGTTACTT
>JADGDW010000093.1 GCA_016744725.1 Candidatus Albibeggiatoa sp. nov. BB20
TGTATTCCATCTCTCATATTATAAGCCATTCTTGAGTTTAGGGAGATAAATCTGTTCGCCTGAAAGGCGAAGGTTTTAACCTTATACATGGAAATAAAAAAAGACAAGCCCCAAACCTGAGATTTGCCTTTTTCAACTGTACAGCATCAGCAATATTATTCAATAAACCAATTCTCAATTTGAGTATCTGAAAAATATTTAAAATCTGCCGTATTTCTAGTCACTAAAACCAAATTATTCACTTTTGCAATAGCGGCAATCTGTCCATCAATAATGGCAGGTGTTTTACCAGTCACTTTTAGTCTTGCTCTTTCTATGGCATACCACTCAGCAGCTTCTAAATCATACGAATATAAAGGTAAAGGATGAATTGTTTTGTATAAATAATGCGTTAACCTTTCTCGTCTTTTAGATTGTGGCAGACAATGCAAACCAAATAACAACTCATGCCAGACAAAAATACAAATGCAAAGTTTATCTTTATGTAGGTGTAATTTACGCAATACTGAGAGAGATGGATTAGGTTTTGTTGATTCTGAAATGATATTAGTATCAAGCAAATACATTAAAATATTACCTCATCACGCCCTGTATCTCTGTCTCTTAAATTTTCAAAAATATCTTTTTCAAATAAGCTTAAATCAGTTTCTTCTCGAAATTGTTGTAAAGATTCCCAAAAATCAAAGTCTGGATGGCATTCTTGAACATTTCTTTGTTCTCGTATGACTTGTAATTCTTCCGTGGTCATTGCCTTTCTTTGGTTTTGACGTGTGAGTATTTCATTAACAGGATTGTTAGGTTGAGTTTGTTTTAAGGGTAAAATTTGTATATCGATAACGCCATTACTGAGTTGAGCAATTTTGATATGGTCGAAAGGTGTGGTTTTTATGAGATTGATAATTTCTTGCTGATTCATGATTAGCTCTTTTTTAGACTATATTTCTAAGCTAATTATAGCAAATGCAGGACAAGTTAAAGTTTTGCTTGCACACTTGGAGCAGAGCTTCTTGGACATACACTACTAAACTGAGTTTGGTAGCGAGTTAAATTAATGGATTTTGGATAACTAATTGTTTTTCTATTAGCTGCCCATGTTGCAAATCTTCTGTAAATAGTGTTTCACAATTTTCCAATAATGCTGCACTGATAATTAGACTGTCCCAGTAAGAGAAATGGTATTGTTGTTTAATTTGCCAAGCTTTTTGGACTGTTTCTAGTGTAAGCGGGGATACTTTTGTTACTTGTGCTATTTCATTTACAGCAGCAATGATTGCGTTATCTGTTACTTTGTGTCTGAGTAATACGTTTGAAAATTCATTTAGCACTTGTGTACTAATGATAACCTGATTAGTTTGATTGTTAAAAAATGAAACTGCCTTTTGATATTTGAGTTTTTCTTTTGCGTTAAAAAGTTTGGCATAAACGAAAATATTGGTATCAACAAATACTTTAGCGTTCATGTAATTCTTCTCTTGTCCAATTTTGTGCTTGTTGTACTTCTATTGGTGTTGATAAAAATTGTTCAAATTGGTTATTTTTAGGTTGTGTTTTTGTGTATTTTTGTAATAGAAATTCATAGAAGTCGAGTAATTCAGTTTGGGCTTGTAATGGCAATTTGCTTAGTTCTATATTCTGCATATTGTTACTCTGGATAGCTGAGAATAAGCTAACTATAGCATTGTTTTTGTTAGTTGTCTGAATCAAGATTATTGACAAGATTGGTTGAAGTGGGAGTTATTTCATGTAGGCAAAAGGTTGAAGCTCCGCTTGCACATTTGAAGCAGAGCTTCTTGGACAGACACTACTAAACTGAGTTTGGTAGCGAGCGATATGTTTTTACTGTTAGAGTAATGAAATAGGTGCTTGAAATTTAAGCTTTAATAGAACATGATGAAAGGATAAATGATACTAAAGGTTTGAATATTGTGAATATTAACATCCAATTAGATGAACAGCATGTAGAGAAAATTCATTATCTTGAACAGCAGTTGAATATGCAGCTTGAGTCCTTAATTCAAAAAGGGATTGATGTGTTGTATGAACAGCAACAACATAAATCATCTAAGGCTTTTCAGATATTACAGGAAACAGGTTTTATTGGTTGTATGGAAGGTGATGGCAATTTGTCAGAAAATTATAAGAATGAGATTTATTTGGATGATAAATTGTGATTATTGTTGATAGTGGGTTTTGGATTGCGTTGGGTGATAATCGAGATAAGCATCATAATAAGAGCTGTGAAGGTGTTAAAAACGCTGGATGATGATTTGATTACGACTGTGCCAGTGATGACGGAAGTTTGTCATATTTTGTTAAAGCGGCGTGGTGTGGATGCTCAGTTAAAGTTTTGAGCCATTTACAAATTTATTTTTGCAAGATTGATTGAAGTGCATCATCGGTGGGCTTAAGTGTTTTCTGTTAACAACAAATTGATTTTACCATAACTAATATCTACAATTTGTCTATGAAAGAGCTAAAATTTGAGTGGGATGAGCAGAAAAATAAGATAAACAAGAAAAAACATGGTATCTCTTTTGAAGAAGCCCAGACTGTTTTTTATGATGAGTATGCCATTCAGTTTTATGATCCTGACCATTCTGAGTATGAAGAACGTTATATTTTGTTAGGTACAAGTCTTAAACCAGATACGCTTATTGTTTGTCATTGTTATAGGCAAGCAGAAACCGTTGTTAGAGTAATTTCTGCTAGAAAAGCGGATAAAGATGAAGCACAAGCTTATTGGAGTAATCGATAATGAGAGAGCATTATGATTTTTCAAAAATGAAAGGACAAAAAAATCCTTATCTAAAGTATTTAAAACAGCCTGTTACTATTGAGCTTGACTGTGATTCAATTGAATATTTCCAGTCATTAGCGGATGAAAATAATATTCCATATCAAGCTTTGATTAATTTATATTTGCGAGATTGTGTCATTAATAAACGTCAATTATCTGAAATACAAGGGATTGATTGAAGTGGGGATTATTTCATGCAGGCAAAAGGTTGAAGCTCTACTTGCACATTTGAAGCTGAGCATATTGGACAGACACTACTAAACTGAGTTTGGTAGCGAGTTAAGGGCTAATCAAACAACTGGCTATGGCTACCCATTCTGACTAACTTTATTGTTTCGTCTTCAATTTGATAAATCAGCAATAAATCTCCACTGATATGGCATTCTCTGAAATTTTTCCAGTTTCCAATCAATTCATGATCTTTTGCTTCTGGCGGCAATGTTTTTTTATGTGACAGCAAGTAAAGATATTCTACAAATTTAGTGAAGTGTTTATCGCTCATTTTGAGCTTTTTGCTATCACGAATGAAGGCTTTTGTTTGCACTAATATCATTGTGTCATTTGTGCTTTAAGTTGTTCAATACTGACCGTTTCTAAATTTTGATTGGTTTCAGCATCTTTGATAGCAGCAAGCGTTTCTTCATTTGGTAAAACTAAGTCAAATGGAATACCGCGTTTTAGTTTGATTTGTTCAAAAAACATGGTGACGGCTTGGGTTGTTGTAATGCCCAGTTGTGAGAGTATCTGTTCTACATCTTGTTTTAGCTCAGGTTTGACACGAGCATTAATAATAGCTGTTTTCATTTTTGTATCTCAATGTATTTCATTTGATATACATTTTAGATGTGATTTACTGAAAACTCAATGACTGTATTTGAAATTATTAAGGAATTGATTGAAGTGGAGATTATTTCATGCAGGCAAAAGGTTGAAGCCCCGCTTGCGCACTTGAAGTTGAGCTTCTTGGACAGACACTACTAAACTGAGTTTGGTAGCGAGCTATTATTCTTCTGAAGTATTTGTAAATTGTCTATCATCAAAAAAAGAGGAGACTTGTGCTTCATGATCTTCATAGAATTTTTCAACTAATTCATTAATTAAGTGTTTTTCCTTATCTGAAATGGTTTTTTGTAACTCTGCATCTTTTACTGATAAAGTTATTTTTTCTCTATTATTGATTACATTTATAAAGTTTTCTGTAGATTTGCCACTTACATTTACAAAATCTGTTACCCTCGTAGCTTCTAAACTATGCTTAATTACATTATCTTGCTTATCATACTTAGCTTCCAATTTGTGAATTACTGATTGAACTTCTCTTGTAGCTTTTGCCACAACAAGTTGTTCGTAATTAGTTGTTTCTATTGTATTTTTAACATTTCGATTTTGTTTGCCTCTGTCGATATTATGTTTATCTTCTCTTGCATACTGTTCATAAATGATGTTTTCTTGGATTTCTTCGTGCTTATTAGTTTCCTTTAAAATAACTTCTTGGGTATGGAGTTTTAGAAGTTTGGCATAAATACTTCCTTGGTGAAAGGCAAGACTTTTTGCAATAATAGCTACCATGTCAATTAATACAAATAAGATAGTTAATATATAATAAACACTACGAGCAAAATCCCCCCCCTCTTCTTTATTTTGAAATATGCTATCAAGAGCAAGGGTCTTTGCTAATATGTCTTGTTTAGGATTTTCTGACAATGCTGCAATAGCTGTATCTCTTTGGTTATTTAATTCAGATATTGTCTTTTCTTTCTGAAGTAGTTTTTCTCCAATAACTTGTAATTGAGTTTGGTAAGATTTAGACATAATTTCATACTGTCTTTCCCTTTCCTGTTCTGTTTTAGCTTCTAATTTTTTTTGCCGATTTCTTAGTCTAGCCTCTTCCTCTTGTTCTTTTTTTCTAGTAGCTTGTTGTGTTTTTTCATATTCTAACAGTCTAGTAGTTCTGATTTTATCTATTTGTATATTAATACTCTCAATATTCTTGTCCATATTTTGAATTTTTACTAAAACTACATTTATCTCATTTTCTATTTTTCGGGCTGCAACCCCGTATCCAGGTTTGCCAGACAGACCGTTACCATAAACCTCATTAGTAAACTCTTTTCTTAATTTTGACTGCTCTTTTTCAAACTTACTTCTTTTTGCTAACAAACTGTCTAAGTCGTTTTTTAGCTTTTTTTCAGCATTACTTAAAGTGTTATTTGGTTTCCCTTTTATTTTTAAATTGCTATTTGATTTTTTGCTTGTAGGATTTATCTTATTGTTATTGATTGACTTATCAGTCGAAGAGTCATTATTAGTTAAAGAGCCATCAATTGACTGATATTTTTGGAGTTCTCTAGCTTGTTTATTAGACAGTTTAGCCCACTCATCATATAGAGTTTCTTTTTCTTGTTGATATAATTCACCCTCCTTTCTATAAGAAGCTCGTATCTCTTCAAGCTCAACTAATCTCCTACTTTCTATTTTTGCACTAATTTCATCTTTAAATATATATAATACAACAGGATGTGAAATAGAAAGACCTAAAATAATTGCAATACAAAGCCTTATAATTAAGGATGATATACTAAGTCCATCATCCCAAGCTATAGGACGAGCAGTAGCAAGTAGCACAATATCAATTAGCAAGACAAAAAATGCCCAAATAATCGAGATTATGTAAATAGCAAATATATTATCTGTAAATATTGAGACAGTATATTGTCCTGCAATAAATGCCATTATTGCAGGAATAAAAACAGTAAGACCTACAGCAATATATTTACGTTGCTCTGGCTCTCCACATTTATTTAAAACTTCATGGCTAGTTCCAGAAAGCCAAAAAATAACATCTTTCATGAATGAAAAAACCTAGCTTTTAACATTTTCATTTAAAATCTTGTTGAAATCATTTTCTAAGCTTTCAAATATATCATAAAATCTAGCGATCATTGAATCAATTCTCTCTTCTTCTTTCTGTCGGAGTTTCTCGTGCTTGATATTTTCTAGGCGATTGTACGCCTTTTCTATATCTTCATGAAAAAGTTGTACCGTTCGTTCTTTATCTCGTCTGAGTTCAGTTAATCTGGCGTTGAAAAATTGATGTCGCTCAGCTCGTATATTAGTTTTACCTTTAAGTAAAAAATCATTGAAAACCTCTTCAATTGCTTGAAGTTGAGCTGTTCTTGCTAAAGAAAGAGCCTTTTCTCTAAAACCAAACTCGGTTTTTGCCAAGGCTTGCTCATGTTCTGAAACCAGTTTAGCAAGTCTAGGATTTCCATTTACAATTTTAGAGACAAGACCTCGCCCTTGCTCTTTTTCAATAATAGAAGAAGTTGCCTTATCAATAGTACTAACTTTTTCACTCACTCCTCCTGTTGTTATTGAGTTATCACTAGCTGGTGTAGGTTGAACAATATTTGTAGTTAAGTCATTTTTACTATTGTCATTGTGTTCATCTGACATAAAAAATCCTTAGGCAAGAGTTATTCAGTAAATAATTTAGATAGGTTATCATATTAAAGGGGGTATATAAAAGGATTTGGGCATTACAAAAACTGCAAAATTCTGCCGATGACATAACGTGCGTGAATTACTAGCCAATTATAATAACAAAAAAGACAAGCCCCAAACCTGAGACTTGCCTTCTTTTTAATCAACTAATTAATGCCAAATTAAACGGCTGTGATAGGAATCACTTTATCAGCCACTTCTTTATATTCTGGTAACTCATGGAAATTCAAGTAACGGTAGATATTATCCGCCATTGGTGTGAGCTTATCAGCGTGCTGCATGTACTCTGCCATGGTTGGGATTTTACCTAATAACGCACTGACCGCCGCTAATTCCGCAGAACCCAAGTAAACGTTTGCACCTGTACCTAAACGGTTAGGGAAGTTACGAGTAGAAGTAGAAACCACAGTTGTGTTATCGCCTACACGCGCTTGGTTACCCATACATAATGAGCAGCCCGGCATTTCAGTCCGTGCACCTGCCGCGCCGAATGTAGAATAAGCACCCTCTTCAATCAACTGATGCTCATCCATACGGGTTGGAGGCGTAACCCACATACGGGTTGGTACTGTGCCTTGACCTTCTAATACTTTAGCCGCTGCACGATAATGACCAATATTTGTCATACAAGAACCGATGAACACTTCATCAATCTTAGTGCCAGCCACTTCAGACAATAATTTAACGTCGTCTGGATCATTAGGACACGCTAAGATAGGCTCTTTAATATCACTCAAATCGATTTCGATAACCGCTGCATATTCTGCATCTGCATCAGGGCTTAACAATTCAGGATTTGCTAACCAGTCTTCCATCGCTTTAATACGACGCTCTAAAGTACGTGGGTCTTTATAACCGTTTGCAATCATCCATTTCATCAATGTGACGTTAGAACTCATGTACTCAATGATAGGCTCTTTGTTCAAATAAACCGCACAACCTGCCGCTGAACGTTCCGCAGAAGCATCAGATAATTCAAATGCTTGTTCCACTTTCAAATCTGGCAAACCTTCGATTTCTAACACACGACCAGAGAAAATATTTTTCTTACCCGCTTTAGCAACAGTCAATAAACCTTGTTGAATTGCAGCATGAGGAATCGCGTTAACCAAGTCACGCAAAGTCACACCCGGTTGCATGTCACCTTTGAAACGAACCAATATAGATTCAGGCATATTTAAAGGCATTACACCTAAAGCTGCTGCAAACGCAACTAAACCAGAACCCGCTGGGAAACTGATACCGATTGGGAAACGTGTATGAGAATCGCCACCTGTACCAACAGTATCAGGCATAACTAAACGGTTTAACCAAGAGTGAATTACACCATCACCCGGACGTAACGAAACACCACCACGAGTGTGCATGAAATCAGGTAATGTATGCTGCATTTTGATGTCAACAGGTTTTGGATACGCCGCTGTATGACAGAAACTTTGCATCACCAAATCAGCAGAGAAACCTAAACACGCTAATTCTTTCAACTCGTCGCGCGTCATCGCACCCGTAGTATCTTGAGAACCCACCGTTGTCATCTTAGGTTCGCAGTAAGTACCCGGACGAACACCTGTTACGCCACATGCTTTACCGACCATTTTCTGCGCTAAAGTGTAGCCTTTGCCAGTGTCATCAGGTTGAACAGGTTTACGGAACAGTTCCGTTTCGCCTAAACCTAAAGTTTCACGCGCACGACCTGTTAAGCCACGACCGATGATTAAAGGAATACGACCACCCGCTTGCACTTCGTCTGGGAGGGTTGCAGGCGTAATTTCAAAGGTGCTAATCGTTTCGCCAGCTTCGTTGGTGATTTTGCCTTCATAAGGATGAATCGTGATGACATCACCCATTTCTAATTTAGAAACGTCACATTCGATAGGTAATGCACCCGCGTCTTCTGCTGTGTTAAAGAAAATAGGCGCGATTTTGCCACCTAAGATCACACCGCCAACACGTTTGTTCGGTACGCAAGGGATGTCACGACCCATGTGCCATAAAACAGAGTTGATTGCAGATTTACGAGAAGAACCCGTACCCACAACGTCACCAACAAAAGCTAATGGTAAGCCTTTGCTTTTTAATTCTTCAATTTTGTCTAAACCACCTTTCATGCTGGTTTTCAACATCGCTTTAGCATGTAATGGAATGTCAGGACGACTCCAAGCATCACCTGCTGGGGATAAATCATCAGTGTTTGTTTCACCGGGGACTTTAAACACAACAATTTTGATTTCTTCAGCTAATTTAGGTTTTCTAGTAAACCATTCGCCGTTTGCCCAAGATTCTACAACTTTTTTCGCGTTCGCACTGTTCGCCGCTGCTTTTTCAGCAACATCATGATACGCATCAAACATTAATAAGATGCTAGACAATGCTTGAACTGCAACTTCACCCACTTCTGCGTCATCTAAAACGTCAATAAGAGGTTGGATATTGTAGCCACCTAACATAGTGCCTAATAATTCGGTTGCTTTTACTTTGCTAATCAGCGGGCTAGATGCATTGCCTTTAGCAACGTCAGCCAAAAAACTTGCTTTAACATAAGCTGCTTCGTCAACACCCGGTGGGACACGGTCGACTAATAAGCTAACTAATGTGTCTTCTTCACCTGCTGGAGGATTTTTTAATAACTCTACTAAATCAGCAACTTGTTCAGCAGTTAAAACTAATGGTGGGAGGCCTTGTGTGGCGCGTTCTTCGACATGTGCGCGGTATGCTTCTAACACTATTATCACCCTCAAAAAAAAGCAAAATAAACAGGAAACTAAGCAACTCATAAGTTACTTAAACGCCTCATTATACGATTTTATGACGAATTTTAATAGTGTTTTGTTTATTGTTATTATAAGAGATTATAATTAATCTACTTTATTTTCATGGTCTTTCAAACGACTTCCACAAATAACAAAGCCCTGCAAATTAAACAGAGCTTGTTAATAAATACGAATTTTTTAGACTTAAATAATTTTAATCTTCAAAGAACTGCTGCCGGAATGTGATTTCAACAGGTTCTCCTTCATGACCTTCAGGGGTTACATTTAAAGTAAAATCAAAAATTTCTTCATTATAGATTTTGAATGTACCTATGTAATATAGTGCATCGCCATCTTTCACTTGTTTTAAATTAATTCGTTTGAACTGCTTGGTTAGGTTAACTGCTTGGGCTGTTACTTGAGCAGAGACTGCAACTTCACTTCCAGCCTCACCTTTAAGTACAGAGATGGTTAACATTGCCCGTTGTTTACTACGTACAATGCCATAATTCTTCGCAATTTCAGGAGTTAAAAACCCTGTTTTCAACGCATTATAGTGAACAGTAAAGTCACCAACCATTTTGGACTGTTCTGCATAACTGAGTGGCGCAAATAGGCAGAATGCACCTACTAACAACCAACCTGTGAGTTTGCTGACCATCGCGGCCTCCTTTGTTCAGTGAACACCTATCAACTAACAGCAAATAGGGTACGTTATCGTTAAATCTCCGTACTCCTTATCAGATTATTAAGTCCACAAAGTAAGAATTCAATAGATGAGCCTCAGAATCAAGCAATAAAAGTAGGCTATTAATCAACAATCCCTTCGCTTTGAAAAACACATTGTCCGCTTTTTATTTTTTTCTAGCCTAATATTCTCACTTTTAAAGCAACATGTAATATTGTATGATGACTTGATATAAATAAAAAAAGATACCAAAAAAGGTAATAATACCAAATACTTTGGGAAACAATACGCCCGATACAAATAGCACCAAGCTAATCGGAAACAGTTCTAGCAGTGAGTGGCGTGCAAACCCTTCTGTTGCCCAATAAGGAACGAGTAAGCTGAAATATAAACCGACAAATAAACGTAACTTAATTTCATCATCGGTATTCGAGGTGCTGTTATGTTGTAGTTCCGTTGCCGCGTCATTATCTATTTGTTCTTGTTCAGCAAAATAATCATCAATTTGGTTTTGAATATCAGGGTTGCCACATTCAGGACAATCCCCTTTTAGATAAACAGACACGTCATTTTTGCATTCTTCACAAATCACAAATTGCGGATTACCACATTTAGGACAATGGGTTGCTTTGTTTGAAATCTTTGCTTTACAACTGATACATTTAATTAATGCCATTGATGTTCTACTATTTACTGGTCGCCTGATAAAAGGCTTGGACAAACTCGTCTAGTTGTTGCTGTTCAATCGCTTGCCGCAAATCCCGCATAAGTTTTTGATAATAGTGTAAATTATGCACTGTATTCAAATGTGCGCCTAAAATTTCTTTGGTTTTATCTAAATGATGTAAATAAGCACGACTGTAATTTTGACAAGTATAACATTCGCAATCAGGGTCTAAAGGGTTGGTATCATAACGATGCTGACTATTACGGATTCGAATCACACCCTCAGAAGTAAATAAATGACCGTTACGTGCATTTCGGGTTGGCATCACACAATCAAACATATCAACGCCACGTCGCACTGCTTCTACAATGTCAGCAGGTGTTCCAACCCCCATTAAATAACGCGGTTTATCTGTTGGTAAATGCGGGCTAAGGCAATCTAATACTTTCCACATTTCATCTTTTGGCTCACCGACAGACAAGCCACCAATCGCATAGCCATCAAAACCAATATCGATTAAGCCATCCAATGAAGTACGGCGTAATGATTCATACATCCCACCTTGCACAATCCCAAATAATGCCGAAGGATTATCCCCATGAGACTCTTTAGAGCGTTTTGCCCAGCGCAATGATAATTCCATTGATTCGCGGGCTTGGGTTTCAGTAGCAGGATAAGGCGTACATTCATCAAAAATCATCACAATATCAGAACCGAGTTCACGCTGTACCTGCATCGATTTTTCTGGGTCTAAAAACACTTTTTCGCCATTCACAGGTGAATTAAACGTGACACCTGCTTCAGTAATTTTGCGCATTTCGCCTAAACTGAATACTTGAAAGCCACCCGAATCGGTTAAAATTGGGCGTTGCCAGTGCATAAAATCGTGTAAATCCCCATGGGCTTGAATCACTTCTGTACCGGGGCGCAGCATTAAGTGAAATGTATTGCCCAGCAAAATATCAGCTCCTGTATCACGGATTTGCTCAGGTGTCATGCCTTTCACTGTGCCATAAGTGCCAACGGGCATAAACGCAGGGGTTTCGATAATGCCTCTATCAAAATGGAGTTTGGCGCGACGGGCTTGATTTTGTTGGGTAATCAGTTCAAATTGCATATTATTTCGTAAAGTTGAAGTCTATTTATATTGAGTCTGTGAAATTGCCAAAAATCTCTTCAAGGCTGGAGGCGGTTAAAATTAAATCGCTCCATAATTCCAGTTGTTCTAAATCAGCTTGTTTGATTCGTTCTTGCAATAATTCAGGCAATGTTCCAAAACGTCGAGTCAGTTGACGTAATAAGATACTTTGTTCGCCTTGTTGCACTCCTTCTTCTAACCCTTGTTGCATTCCCTGCAAAATACCTTGTTCTATTCCACGCTCCATTCCAATTCTCTCAACAGATGTCACATAACGCATGGTTTATCTCTATTTAGAAAGCGTTTATAACGATGACTTATCAAATATATCATCTAAGCTGGAGGCGGTTAAAATCACATCACTCCATAATTCCAATTGTTCTAAATTGGCTTGTTTGATTCGTTCTTGCAATGATTCAGGCAATATACCAAAACGTCGAGTTAGTTGACGTAATAAGATACTTTGTTCACCTTGTTGTATTCCCTCTTGCATTCCCTGCAAAATACCTTGTTCTATTCCACGCTCCATTCCAATTCTCTCAACAGATGTTACATAACGCATGGTTTGATTCCTCTCCAGTTGATTGATGTTACTCCACAATTGCTGCTCTAATTCTTTTGGTAAACGCATCATCCAATCTATGATACTGAATAAATCAATAATACGCTGTTTATCCCAATTTCGCTCGTAAAGTAAACGGGTTAATTGCCATTTAAAGCTAAAACGTTGTTGATTGTCATTTTTGGTTTGACGGGTTAATAAATGCGCAGCCGTAATCAATGCAAACACATTATCTTGCTCCAGTAATTCAGTCAAATGGCTTTGATAATCTAATAGCTTGATACTGGGAAATTTCAAATAGTGTTCACAGCCAAATATTTCATACCCAAACTGCTGAGGATGCCAATTGGCATTATCATCTGCGAGAATTGCCAGTGTTGCGATCGGACAATGATAGCGATCAAATAAACGATAGTTGTAAACAAATAGTCTTTGTGCAAAGTCGCTTTCTTTTTGCCCTTGAATTTCAATATGGATATAGATTAATTGCTGGGTATTTTGCAATGTTTCCACTTGTACTAAACGATCGACAATCCGTTTACCCAGCTCGGCATCTTGTACAATTTGTTGCAATTCTTGGTCGAGAAAATGATACGGCTGTTGCCAATCAATCTGCTCAAATGCGTTTGGGAAATAAAATGCCATAAACTCTGGAAAATAATTAGTTATTGCATCTTTCCAAGGACTGTCATAATCATCGTAGTTCATTAATATATTTACAATATAGGTCGTTTCAATTAGCAGAAATATTAAGGAAGTTGAACCAGAGGTTTTGGTGTCCAATCAGGATTCTGATGTTCTGCAACCACGGTTGTATAAACACCGCCTCGAACATTGAATTTTGCCGTTAAACGCATAAAGCGTGGCTGACAAATTTGTACAAAATCATTTAACATTTGATTCGTTACCGCTTCATGAAATGCACCCGCATCCCGATATGACCAAATATACATTTTAAACGACTTAAGTTCGATACAAGATTGATCTGGCACATAATCTAAATAGAGTGTTGCAAAATCTGGTTGACCTGTTTTAGGACAAAGGCAAGTAAATTCAGGGGTTTCAATGTGAATCGCATAATCACGTTCTGAATTTGGATTGTCAAAGATTTCAAGGGTTTTACTGGGTATACTCGACATGGCGAAAGTCTCTGCAATCAGATTAAACGCGGCATGATAACGTAGTTGCAATTTGAGGTAAACAGGATTCTTATTGTATGCGCAATATGTAGCCGTTAGTTTGATTAAGCAGTAGATTTTCAATAATTAGTTTGAGAGTTTCTTTACGCCCTATAAAAAATTGGCTTGTGTATCCAAAGCAAGTCTTTTTGGTTATTCTAGCAATTAATGCAATTCAAAGCTTATTTTGTTCGTCTCAATAGAAAAATCATATTTAGTGGTGGCTAGCTTCTATGTCAAAATCATCAGAATTAGATAAACATCATAATGCTCATATTCACGATATGGGTGGCGATTTCATTGCTGGCGATAAAATCAAAGGTGACAAAATTGATGGTGATAAGATTGTTCATGTTCATCAGCAAGCTGCAAAGAAGTTAACCAACACCCCATATAAATTTTTAACCGCTTATGATCGTTCTGATAAAGATATTTTTTATGGTCGTGCGGCAGTTACAGAGGCATTTGCTGGTAAAGTTGCGCGTTATAAAACTTTGATTATCAATGGTGCATCGGGTTCGGGTAAAAGTTCATTGGTGAATGCGGGAATTATCCCACGTTTGGAGGAAAATGCTTATATTTGTGTGGTTTTTTCTGAATATGCTAAACCGCTTGATGAATTTCAATATTATTTCGTGCAGCATGAATTATTAACAGCCGAGCAGCTCAGTCCTTCCTTATTGCAATTATTAGGTAAAGTGCTTGAAACTCAAAAGCATATCGTGGTGGTTTTTGACCAATTTGAGCGTTTTTTTGTCAACGTCCCTCCTACCTTGCGTCATCAGTTTATCCAAGCTTTAGCCGAATGCGTCAACAGTTCCTTGACCTCTGAGCAGGTGAATTTTTTATTTGTGTTGCGTCAGGATTTTTTAGGGCAAATGTTGGCAGAGTTTGAGACAGCCCTTCCTCATTTTATCATTGATTCCTCGCGATTAAATTTATTACCTTTGAGTCAGGATGAGGCAAAACAGGCGATTGTCGAGCCGTTGGAACATCTTGAGCAACAACAGATTTTTTATGATGAGGATTTTGTTAAAGATGTGTTGTTAGTGGATTTGATGGCGCAATCTGAGGAGCATATTGGCGTTTATCCACCACATTTGCAGGTTGTGTGCAATCAGTTGTATGAAGCAGCTTATATGCAGGTTGATGGTAAACGGATGATTATTAATGCCAATTTATATCAGTCGTTAGGCGGTGTACAGACGATTTTACAGACTTATTTGGATAAAGCGATTGAGCAGATTGCCCGTGATTTTGAGAAAGCCGCGATTGTGCGTTCGATATTGAAGGCGATGATTGATACGGGTGGTACGCGCAAGTTTGTGTCATTGGCGGATTTACGCCGTGCGTTGCCTGATGTGGCGGTGCAGGAGATAGAGCATTTTTTAGAGCAGTTACGTTTGCATCGGGTGATTGAGATACGTCCTCCAAAACCACTACCACATGTTTATCCTCATGAACAAGAAAATGAGTTTAAGCCTTATTCGTTATCGCATGAGTTTATGGTGGAGAAGGTACGCAGTTGGTTTGATGAGCGGGAGATGGCACGGCAGCAGGCTTTGGAGACTTTACAGCGCGGTATGGCAGAGTGGCAAGCGTCGGAGGCATTGTTGAATGAGAAGCAAGTGGGAATGATTCGGCAACGATTGACAGATAAATTGAGTGAGTTAGCAGAAGATTTGCGTAAGGCGGGATTACAATTATTGTTAGATAGTGAACAGGCTTATGAGGCTCGTAAACGTCGTGAGGAAGAACAAAAACGCCAATTAGAAGCATCGAAAGCAGCACGTCAGAAAGCAATTATAACTGGATTCATTGTTGCGTTGATTTTGACAGTGGTATCGATGTTTCTTGCGATTCGTTCTGAGAATGCGAAGAAGAGTGAAGTTGTTCAGAGAGAAAAAGCTGAGAAAGCTGAAATTGAAGCAAAAGCGCAAACTAAGATAGCCCAGCAACGCGGGCAAGAATTAAAAAATCAAATTGTTATTGCTGAAGCTAATGCGCAAGAAGCGAAAAAACAATCAAAACTGGCTCAAATCAACAGTGTAAAAGCTTTGAATCAATCTTCTAGTGCCCTTTTTAAATCTGGTGACGAGTTAAGTGCTTTGCTTGCAGGATTAAAAGCAGGTATTAGTCTAAATCAATTACAAAACGTGCCTGTGGATATTAGAGATGAAACAATTTTTAATTTACGAAGAATAGTAGATGATATTTATGAAAAAAATAGAATAGCGGAAAATGAATTTGAAATATCTAGTTTTGATTTTGATGAGACTGGAAATTTAATAATTGCAGGTTCATTACAAGGAACTATTAAAATTTGGGATGTAAATGGTAAAGAGTTAAAATCTATTACTACTGAAGTAGAAATTACAAGCATTAAATATAATCCTACTAAAAATATATTTGCCATAGGTGGTATAGATAATGTAGTTAGGCTTTGGGATATGGATTTAAATAAAGAAATTGCTCAATTAGAAGGGCACTCTAAACCTATTACTAGTATAGACTTTAGCACTGATGGTGGCTTAGTTATATCTGGAAGCCAAGATGAAACTATTAAACTGTGGAGTGCTGAGAAAGCAGAAGAAATTAAAACTTTGTTGGGACACAGTGGCTCAGTTAATTATGTAACTTTTAGTCCTGATAGCCAATTAATCGCTTCTGCCAGTGAGGATTCAACAATAAAAGTTTGGTCTGTTAATGATAAAAAAGAAATATTGACTTTAGCAGGACACAGCTTAAAAGTAAATAGTGTAAACTTTTCACCAAATGGAGATGTATTAGTTTCTGGTAGTGATGACGAAACAATAAAGTTTTGGGATATTTTAACTGGTAAAGAGCTTAATTCTATAGAAGAGCATTCCGAGCCTGTTTATGATGTTCAGTTTAGTGCTGACGGTAGTTTTTTTGTGTCCATTGGAAACTTTTATACAATCAATTTATCCAAAAATAATCCCCTTTATAGTAATGTTAAATTATGGAGAAAATCAGAAGGTTTAGGTTCAGATTCATGGGAAGTAGACAGAAATATATTATTTGATTCTACTACTACAATAAACCTCTCTTTTAATTACAATGAAAAATCGTTTGCTATAGTAAATAAGGGAATTTTAGGTAACACAGAAAACACTATAAAGTTATTTTTTATAAATGATGAAAATCTTGTAAAAGAAATAGTTAGAGAAGATAATTTGATAGATTATTCTGAAAATATAGATTTTACTCCTGATGGTAACGTATTTGCTATAGGGGGAACTCCTATCACTTTATGGAATACTGTTAATAAAGAAATGCTTAGTAGTTTAAACTATTCGGGTTCAGTGGCATTTAATAGTAAGGGAAATATATTAGCTGTACAAAATTTTAATAATGATATTGTCTTATGGAATATTATAGAAAAACAAGAAAAATTAACTTTGCAAGGAACTTCCAACGACATAATTAGAGTTACTTTTAGCCCAGATGATAGATTTCTAGCTATTAGTGATACTCAAAATATGATTATTGTGTGGGATTTATTAACAAAGGAAAAAATTATTGAATTTAAAGCAGGTTTTGCTATGGTAGTAGATATTGTTTTTAATGATTTTGAAGAAAAAAAGCTGTTAGCCTTTTCAAATTATAATTCTGTTGGATTATTAAACATCTTAGAAAAACATGATGTTTGGGTTAATAGTTTGAAATTTAGTCCTACTGATAAAAATATATTGGCTTCTGGAAGTTCTGATAGAACTATCATTCTTTGGAATATTGATGATGGCTCTAAAATAAAGAGATTATGGGGACACCCTCATGATGTGTCTAGCATCGACTTCACTTCTAATGGTAAATTTTTAGTGTCAGGAAGTCATGATTCATCTATCAGAATATGGACTATGGATAGTAAAAAAGAGATAGAAAGGTTTTGGCATAATGACTCTGACCTTGTTCAATTTATCAAATTTAATAAATCTACAGACTTACTGATTTCGTTAAGTATAAATCAAATTAGATTTTGGGATTTGAATTTAGACAGCTTACTAGTACGAGGTTGTAATTGGATAAACCCTTATTTGGTAAATAATACTACTATTAATAAAGAGGATAGAAAACTTTGTGATAACGTTCATTACCCAGTGTCACGTTTGCTTAAACAAGGTAGAGGGTTAGCAAAAGTTGGAGCAATCAGCAATGCAATAAATCAATTTAAAGAAGCTCTAAAGTTAGACTCTACTTTAACTTTTGACTCAGAACTGAAGTCAAATCAAATTTATACTGCTGCAAAGTTAATAGAAGAAGCTAAAGAACTGATAGAAAATTATGAGATAGATTTAGCACTAATAAAATTAAAACAAGCTTTAAAACTTGATAATGAATTAAACTTTAACGCAGAACATATCGCAATTAGCACATTCTTTAGACAAAGTAAATATCTGTGGGATGAGGGAAAGTCAGAAGAGGCTGTTAATATTTTATTAAAAGTTTTGAATAAATTTGAGTTGGAAACAACTATAAAATCTGAATTTGTATATCGTTTAGCCTCTTTTTATTTAGAAACGGAAAAAGTAGAACAAGCAACGGAGTATGCTAATAAATTACTTAGAATGAAAGCAATGACGAACGAAGCCTATCATCTATTAGGGGAAATATCAAAGAGAGAAGGCAACTTAGAAAAAGCCTTATCGCTATATAAGAAAGTTAATGGAGGAATTAACTTCTTGTTAAGTCAAACAGGAATTGCTGAAATTTTACTTAAAAAAGGAAACTCAGATAAAGCTATTATTCTTCTTCAAAATATGCCTATAGATTTAGAAAATGATGATAATGCCGTTTATATTTTAACCCACAAGGCAAAAGAATTTGCAACAGAGGGTTATCTTAATGAGGCAGTAGTTATTTACAATCGATTAATTAAATTAATACCTAATGACAGCAGTTTGCTATTTATCAGAGCTTTCCTATTTTATGAATTAAAACAACTGGATAAATTTGAGCAGGATATACAGCTAATAATTAATTTAATCAAACCAGATGATGCCCAAGCTTATGCTTTTCTGGGTTATAAGTTAGTTGAAAATACTAATCAATATTATGGTATAGCCTATGATTTAGCTAAAAAAGCTTTAAACTTGAAACCTGATAATCATGATATTTTGGATACTACAGGATGGATATT
>JADGDW010000094.1:0-10736 GCA_016744725.1 Candidatus Albibeggiatoa sp. nov. BB20
AACTAATAACAATTAAAAAAGTGGAATTTACTATATCGTACGATCAGAGAGATATTCTAAAGCTTATTTATCACTAAGGAATAGCTCAGTATGAATGGTGTTATTGAGCAAAGTGGTAAGCAGTCCCATTATTAACATTGAATCAGGTTTTCTGGGATAAGCCAAGATTCAGAAAACCTAGTTCATTTATGGCAAACATTTACATTTCGGCTGTTTTAGCCATATTTTCTGCACACTTACGAGAATGGCTTAATAACATACCTAGCGAATTGGTTTCCTTAGTTAAACTTACCAAGACCAACTGACTATTAATGTGCATAAAAGCAATAATGCCGTGCTGATTTTCAGAGATGATGTTTTCACAACGACCCATTTTTAACTCAGCGGTCATTGTGTCACCCAACGACATCAAAGTACTGCCCATGGTTGCGACCCGTTCTAAACTATATTGGTCAGTCGTACGCTGCTTCATTGCACAAGTATAACCATCCACAGTGACGACCACCGCCGCACAGATAGCTTGACAACGATCCAACAAACCTTCTAACTGTTGTTCTAATTGCTGAGTGGCAGCTTCCGATAACATCAATAACTCTCCCCATTAATCATTTCAACTAAATGCCGCACCATATTGGCAACACTCTCTCTCGAGCGGGCATCAACTGCAAAAACAGGTAATTGAATACCTAATTGATGTAAATAATTTTGATAAACTTGCATGGATGGACGTGGTGCTAAATCCATTCTGGTCACTGCAATTACAGTCTTTGTATTTAAAATATATTCACGAAAAATATCAGTATAACGTGCTAAGTCCCCGACAGGGTCTGTACCTGCATTATCGACAAAAATGACCAAGCCTTGAGCACCTTGGATTAACACTTTCCACATATAATCAAAACGTTGCTGTCCTGGTGTACCGTACAGGCGTAATTTTTTACCAGACTCTAAATTCACCTCACCATAATCCATTGCAACCGTTGTAATGCTATGCTTAATGGCAGAGGAGGCGGGTAATTGTTTTTCAATCTGGTGTATTACAGGCTTAGTAAAATCAGAAGTTTGAATATCAGTATTAATCACTGGAATTTCGCTAATACTCGCAATTGCAGTGGTTTTTCCTGCCCCTAAACTCCCCGTAAAAACAATTTTATGTTCATTCATTATGGTTATGCAGCAGCTTGTTGGCTCAGAACAGCAAGTAAGGCATGAATTAAAATCGTCACATCTTGCGTTTGTCTCGGATCAATTTCAAATAATGGATAAACTTGACCGCGCTTCATCAACGCATTGTAATACTCATTTAAAGTGACATCTGAATTCACATCGGTTCGGGTAATACCTATCACAACTCCCGTCGTCTGAATAAAATCATGGAACGCATCGAGATAAAAGTTTAAATCCTCAACAGGATTAGGACGCGCGTTGTCAATCAATAATACTAAGCCAATACCACCATGAGTCAAAATTGTCCACATATAGTTGAAACGCTCTTGACCAGGTGTACCATATAAATGAATACGAGAGCTATCCTCTAAAGTAATATAACCATAATCCATTGCTACGGTGGTATTTTCTTTACGTTGCTGACTCTCTTCATCAGTACAGCGCACATCGGTTGCAATCGGCGGTATTTCACTAATTGCACTGATGGCAGTTGTTTTGCCTGCACCCATAGGGCCAGTAAAAATAATCTTGTCCATAACAGTGTCCAAAAATTTAGTTTGATTTATGGATAAGCATAGCAACTTTAGTTTAGAAACTCACGTTTCAACTTGACCTTTTAACCATTTTTTGAAACCACTGACTATTTATTTGGATAAAGTTTAACTTAAGTAAAGGTGGATCATTTTAGCAATAAATGAAGATTAATGCTTGTTTCGAGCTGGAAATAGAGGAGGAATCAGTAACTGAATAACATTATTTATCTATTTAAAATACAGCAATATCAATTTGATATTGCTGTATTGACAATCTTACTCAGCTACTTTTTAAATCACACATTTATTGCCAATTGCCAATCAGTAAAAAGGCCGACCAATAGTAAGGGTGTTGATACAAATAATAATCTGGATTGTTTAAAATTTGCTTTTGGGCATTTTGCAAAGCCTTTGCCATTGGTGTATCTTTTGTTTTTAATTGTTTATAAAATTCAATAACAACCGCGGGTGTTGCTACATCATCCACTTGCCATAAGCTTGCAAACGCACTTTTTACGCCTGCTTTAATCGCAACTCCAGCCAAACCCAGTGCAGCTCGATTGTTACCTACCGCAGTTTCGCAAGCACTTAAAGTTAATAAATTGACTTCTTTACCTTGCAAACGCATGAATTGAACTAAGCGTTCAAGTTTGTTCATACTGAGCTTGTCATCATAAGTCAAAATAAATGTATCAGATAAGTTTTCTCTAAATTGGCCATGTGATGCAATATGCAAAATGGAATAATCAATCTGCTTAATTTCTTTTTGCAATTTTTCAACCACGAAATCTTTGTTTATTAAAGGCTTATCTGCTTTATAGATTTTCTGAATTTCTTGTAACTCATAAGCTGCGCAAGGAATAGAGTCAAATCCTTGTACGGCTTCAGATAGACCACTTAATAATATGGAATTATATTGCTCATGTTTAAAATCTTTACTCAAGCATAAGCTAGGTGAAATCGCAATTGCATAATCTTCAACTAAGAATCGACTACCATTATGTAATGCAGCATAAGGCATGGTACGCAAAATACCTTCAGGGATAATGACTAAAGTATCAATCCCACGAGATTTGAATTCTTGTTCTAAAGGTTTAATCAACCATTGATATAAGGTTTGAGCAGGGGCAAGATAAGATGTATTAATAGGTTTACTTGCTTGGGATGTGGGTATATTACCGCGTACTGTAGGTGCGCATTCTGTCAATTCATCTGGCTTTTGACTAGGTTTAGCTTCTTGCTGTTTACCACGCACACTGAGTAATAATTTTTCATTGGGATGACGACGCAACGGGGCTAAAAATAAACTAACTTCCTCTTCTAATCGAGTATTAGTAATCGGAATGGTTTTTTGTAAAATAGCATCAGAAAAAGTGACTAGCAGTTCTAAGCGTTCTTCTAATGGAATAGGATAGATAACCGCTACATTAGGCGTAATAATCTGTTCAATCGGAATACAATTACCACCAGAGTCTAAACACGTATCTTGATAATAATTTTGTAATTCGGCTGTTTTATATAATTCAATCGTATGTCGAGCTTGATGTAATAATTCGGTGCGTTTCGCTTCACTGCTCATAGACGAGGCGTGCTTGAGCAGTAAATCTGCAAATTCATAATAAACCGTGGCGACTTGATCGTGAAAATTAAAAGAAGCACGACAATAACTTTCACCAATCATTTGATTACGCACATGGTGAAATGCGTCAATCGCCTGCTGATACGCATCAATGGCTTGAGGCATCTGATTTTGAGCATTAAAAATACGGCCAATTTGCCAGTACCAAGTATAAGCCAATTCGCTCATCCAACTTTGCTGAGCAAAAAATAGGGCTTGGCGGGTAAAGCTTAAAGCAGTTTGATACTGAGCTTGTGTTTCATATAATTTACCCAAATTACCATAGATATAAGATTTGGCTCTAGGATTATCCGTTATTTTGGCAACCTGTTGTGCTTTCAAGAGAATATCATAACTGAGTTTCAGTAATTCAGTACTTTGCTGGCTAAATTGTTCGTTAATATTTTGGCTAAGCTGAGATAATTTCAACAAACTTAATACTTTATCAAAACTGCTTTCTTGATTTGATATACTGCTTAATGCTTGCTGTAAATAAGATAAACTTTGGGCATAAGCTTTCTTATCATCATGATATTGATAGGCATTTTCTGCTTCTAAATAGAAATGAACTTGGACTTTGTAGAGTAAAATTTTGCCATAAAGTGGATTATGTTGGGTATTTTTTAATAAATCTAATCCAAACTGATAATTGGCTAATGCCGACTCATAGTCCATATCTTGCACTTGTAAATGGGCGAGTTGCAATAAGGCATCAGCATAGTATTCAGGTTTTCCAATCGATTTTGCAAGCATTACTGCTTGTTGAGCATGGTGTAAGGCTTTTTCGTCGTTAGGACTTTTGAGTAAATATAACCGGCTTAATTCATTGGATAACTTAGCTTGCAGTGGATCATCACGTAACTTAGCCCGCTCCAAGTATCGATCAGCAAGGGCTAATTGTTGCTCAGCTTGAATCATATCGCCTAAATGCTGGTAAATTTTGCTAAGATGGATATATATGTCAAATAGCTGAGATTCTGAAGGTTGCTCATTTGTTATGGATTGCCCAAAATATTCAATGGCTTGCTCATAAAAACCATATTTATAAGCCTGATGAGCTTCCTCTAAACTATTAGCAGACCCGTTACTACAAGCTAGACTAAAAAGAAGAATATAAAAGTATCGCATTGTTTATTCCTGTACCCTTGCCATAGATTGCACAAGAATCAAGCATCTGGCCAATGGCTTTATCTCTTGTGATATATTGTTATTATTGGGTTGTCGTTTGCTGTAAATAATTGGCTTGTAAGATACATTCGTTTGCTTGCATCCAAGCCGCTTGTTTAGCTTTATCCGCATTCCACAAATGTTTAGGTAATTGCTTGCTGGTAATAATTTGTGAAGCTGCTTCGCGCTGGTTAAGCTTTAGGTAATAAGTATTATTAGGTATCAACTGTACCCGTTTATAAGGCCATTTTAAAGTATCTTGATTTTTTGCCCAACGCAAATTAAGTGTTTTTTTAGAACCTTTAGCTTTGATTGAAAGGCGGCTGGCAAATGTTGCGTCATCGCGCCATAATAATACTTGTTCTGGGTCAATATAACACAAAGCACCACCTTGGCTCGCATTCGCTGCCCATGCAGAAGGTAGTTTAACTTGCTGATTCTGACCACGTTTACGCGGGCGTAGCTGATCTGAATATAACTCATGTGGATTATTCATATAAGCAGTTGAGTCATTGATGGCATCATCTGCAATAGCTAAATTAAACGAGAAACAGAAGGTGAGGAAAATAGTTGTGCGGGACAATAACATGGTCAAGCTCCTTGTCTTTAATATACGAAAGCATTAAATAAACTTATGTTCAACATTGTTCAATGGTTTAAAAGTGGGTTAAGCAAATTTTACACCACTCAACTCAATACAATGAGACCGATATATTACCTTTTGCTCTATTTGGTAGTACCTGTGCTTTTTGCTGATGAGATACGGTTCACGCATCTGACAACTGAGCAAGGTCTACCACAAAATAGTGTTTATGCCATTCATCAGGATAAACAAGGTTTTATGTGGTTTGGTACGTTGGATGGTTTGTGTCGCTATGACGGTTATCAATTTAAAGTCTATCGGCATAGCCCACAGGATAAAACAAGCCTTAGTCATAATGAAGTGTATACTATATATGAGGATAGGCAAGGTCAGTTATGGATTGGTACAGGTGGTGGTATCAACTTATTTGACCGAAAAAATCAACAGTTTATCCACTATCAACACGACCCTGCTCAAACTAATTCTCTCAGCCATAATATTGCTTCGGGGGGAATTATAGAAGATAAGCGTGGAGGCTTATGGTTTAGTACCGAAGGTGGTGGCCTTAATCGTTTTAACCCCAAAACCCAGCAATTTTTCCATTATCAGCATGATGAAAAACAAGCGGGTAGCTTAAGTAGCAATTACAGTTGGGCCTTACTTGAAGATAAAAAAGGCCGCTTATGGATCAGTACCGATGGTGGAGGAATCAATCGTTTTAACCCCAAACAAGGTCGCTTTACTTATTACCTTTATGACCAACAGAATAAAAATAATAAGCATAATTTTGTTACGGCTTTATTTGAAGATAGTCAAGGTATGATTTGGACGGCTACGGCCGCTGGCTTATATTATTACAGTGAAGCACAAGATAAATTTATATTACACCCTGCTTCCAATCAACTTACTGTGCCCAGTATTTGGAGTATTCAAGAAGATAAATTTCGCCGCCTATGGATTGGTACTGATGGTGGTGGCGTTTATATTTTAGATTTGAAAAATCAGAAGCTTGAAAATCATACATATCAAGCCAAAGAAAACGATAGTTTGAGCAATAATGCGGTGATTTCTCTGTATATTGATCGAGCAGGTAGCGTTTGGCTTGGTACTGATGGTGGTGGCATTAATCGTTATGATTTTACCCATGAAAAATTCAAACATCACTATCATAACCCCAAAGATTCTACAAGTTTAAGCGATAATACAATTACTGCTATTTTAGAAGATCAGCAGCAGCAATTGTGGGTTGGCACAGCAGAAGGTTTAAATCTCTATGATTTACAGACGCGTACCTCAGTTCATTACACTCATGACAAAGATAACCCTAATAGCTTAGGCAGTAGCTATATCCGTTCCTTATACGAAGATAAACAAGGTACATTGTGGGTTGGAACAGACCAAGCTGTACTACATCAATATCGTCCTAAAACAAAAGATTTTATTCGTTATGTCCTACGTGATAAAGATGCGGAAAGCTTAGATAGCAATATGATTCGTTCTATTGTTGAAGATAGCCATGGCAATCTATGGGTTGGGACACGCTATTGCTTTTGTCGTTTTGACCGCCAAACCGAACAATTTACTGTCCACTATCCTCGACAAAATATGAATAAAGGGCTAGCGAAAAATACCGTATTAACTATTTATGAGGACTGCCAAAAGCAGCTATGGGTGGGTACTCAGGGTAATGGCTTATTAGGATTTGATGAACAGCATCAAAAAATAGCGCATTTTGAACACCAGCCATACCAAGCGAATAGCTTAAGTAATAATAATGTTTCCAGTATTATTTCCCATCAAAATACCCTATGGATTGCAACATTAGGAGGGGGACTCAATCGTTTAGATTTAAATACAGGCCAATTTGTACATTATCGGGAAGCAGAAGGCTTAGCCAATGACACCATTCACGGTATTTTAAAAGAAGGTGATGAGTATTTATGGTTGAGTACCAACCAAGGCTTATCCCGTTTTGATTTACATAGCAAAATATTTAAAAACTATACGGTTGATGATGGTTTACAAAGTAATGAATTTAATTCTGCTTATTATAAAAATTCGCGGAATGAGTTCTTTTTTGGCGGATTGAATGGTTTTAACCAATTTTATCCAAAACAAATTCAAGATACGTTATATATTCCACCCGTTGTGGTAACTGGTTTTTCCTTGTTTAATCAAATTGTAGAACCGAATACTGACTCTCCATTACAGCAAGATATTACCACAACTCAACAAATCACTTTATCTCATAAACAAAGCTTTTTCTCGTTTGAATTCGTTGGGTTAAACTTTATCGAAGCAACTAAGAATCAGTATGCTTATAAGTTACAAGACTTTGATAGTGAATGGAATTATATTAATCATCGACGCAATGCTAATTATACTAATGTACCACATGGGGAATATATTTTTAGAGTCAAAGCATCAAATAATGATGGGGTATGGAATGAAGCGGGGACAAGTATCAAAATTAGGATATTACCAGCCCCTTGGCAAACTTGGTGGGCTTATGCTCTATACATTATATTACTGCTTTCAATCATTACTTGGTATGTACGTGCTCAGCAACTAAAATTACTGAAAAAACAAAAAGAATTAGAAAAAATTACCCAGTTTTTAGATGCACTCCCCGTGGGTATTGGGATGATGGATGCGAATGGCCAACTGCTTTATCATAATGACAAAGCGAATACCTTTTTTAGTAAAAAAGCTGATCCCAATATACTGAGCAGCAAAATACCTCAAGCTTATCAACTATATCATGCAGACACAGGGCAACTTTATCTGTCAGAATGCTTGCCGATTGTCAGAGCCTTACGAGGCGAAAGTTCGTCTGTGAGTGATATTGAAGTACGTTTAGCGGATCGACATACCTATTTAGAAATCTGGGGTAGTCCTATTTTAGATGACAATGGGCAAGTACTCTACGCGCTTAATGCAATTCAGGATATTACTGAGCGCAAGCAAGTAGAACAAGAATTACAACGTTATCGCTTACATTTAGAAGATTTGGTTAAAAAGCGTACCCAGGACTTACAACATACCAATGAACAGTTACAGCAAGAAATATTGGAACGACGCTTAATTGAAAGAGCTTTGCGTACCAATGAAGAGCGGTTTAATTTAGCCATGCAGGGCGCGAACGATGGGGTATGGGATTGGGATTTGATTTCTGGAGAAACCTATTATTCACCACGTTATTTGGAAATGTTAGGAATTAATTATGCAGATATTGGGGACTACAATAATGGATGGTGTATCTCATTACATCCTAATGATGTAGATAAATTTATTAATGCCTTATTATGTTATGTCGATGGGAAAACACCCGCATTTGAAGTTACTTTTCGAATGAAACATCTTAATGGGCATTATATATGGATTCTGGGGCGTGGTATTGGAGTGCGTGATTCAAATGGAGAATTTACCCGTTTAGTCGGCACTCACATGGACTTGACCCAGCAAAAACACATTGAACAAGCTTTGCGTAAGAGTAAAGAACATTTTAGAACGATTTTTAATAATGCCGCAGTGGGAATTAGCATTATTGACAGTGAAGGCAATTACGTCCAAGCCAATTCAAAGTGGGCAGATATGCTGGATGATGACTTGGTTTCAGTATTACAACGCACTGAACAAGATGTCACTTGTCCTCAAGATCAAGAAATGAGTCAAGCACAATTTTCTGCTTTAATTAGAGGAGAAGTGGATTTTTATCAGCTTGAAAAACGTTATGTTCGTCAAGATGGTAGTGATTTCTGGGCTGATTTCTGGGGCTCAACCATCCGTAACTTAGATAATCAATTAGAAGCGGTTATTGGTATTGCAGTTGATATTAGTGAGCGTAAACATGCTGAAGCCGCATTGCATCAGAAAAATGCAGATTTAACCCAAGCTTTACAACAATTGAAAGCCACCCAAGAAGAATTGATTCAATCGGAAAAAATGGCTGCTCTAGGACAGCTAATCGCAGGTGTTGCGCATGAAATTAATACACCACTTGGCGCAATTCGGTCATCGGCGAGTAGCATTAATCACTTTTTATCCAGTACTTTGGAACGATTGTCACATTTATTTCATGAGCTGCCAGAAAATAAACAGCAACTTTTTTTCAATTTATTGTACCGTGTAGTGAATCAACCTTATTGCAATTTTTCTTCTCGTGAAAAACGTAAACGGCGTAGAGAGTTAACCCCTCAATTAGAGACTTATACGACGGATGCAACCTTGCTGGCAGATAAATTGGTCGATATGGGTATCTTCGATAATATTGAAGATTTGATTCCATTATTTACAGAGAATGGAAGTGACGATATTTTAGATATTGCTTATCAATTTGCCAATTTACAACGCGGTATTAAAAATATTACCGTTGCTTCGGATAAGGCGGCTAAAGTAGTATTTGCGCTGAAGAATTTTTCTCATTTCGACCATACTGGTGAAAAAATAGAAGCCGATATTATTAACGGTATAGAAACGGTGCTTACTTTATATAATAGTCAAATGAAACATAAGGTTAAAATACATCGAAATTATTCTGAAATACCTGCAATCTTTTGCTATCCCGATGAGCTTAATCAAATGTGGACAAATTTAATCCATAATGCGTTGCAAGCGATGAATCATCAAGGTGAATTGTTCATTGATATTGATATACAAGAAATGAATATTGAAATCAAAATAACTGACACGGGTTCTGGCATTCCTGATGATATTAAACATCATATTTTTACCCCATTCTTCACCACAAAACCTGCAGGTGAAGGCAGTGGCTTAGGTTTGGATATTGTACAAAAAATTGTTACCAAACATGATGGCAATATTGATGTAGAAAGTTGTCCAGGGAAAACCACTTTTACGGTTCATTTGCCTATTTCGCTGCCTAAGTAAAAAGTTAGCAAAAATCTGGATAGCTCAAAGAACATTTATATTGATAAAACAAGGATGCAGCATAGCTTAATAAAGATTCGATCCTTGTCATGAAGAATGATTCTTTTCACAAATCGTCTATTTTATAGTTGATCCCGTTTAAAGTGAGATGGATTCACTCATCATTATAGTTGTTTTACTTTAAAGTGATACAGGACTGGCAGTCCTCGATTTTAAAACTGATTGATATTTAAATTATAAAAGGACTGCCAGTCCTAACACATAAATCAAAATTGACTATAGTTAGTCAGAATTTTTAGCATTCAATCCTTGAGCCTCATAATTTTGATAAGAGGTTTGCATAATGTGTTTGATATGCTGAATAAATAAGGATAAATCCGCTTTACGTAAAAAGCTCTTGCGCCACACTAAGCCAATTTGGCGATGTGGGCTGGGTTCTTGTAATGGGATTAGAGCAATTTCCTGATGATTTAATTGTTCACCATACATGGCCATTTCAGGGATAAAAGTCACGCCTTGTCCACCAGCAACCATTTGCAATAACGTATATAAACCCGTGCCTTGAAATGTAGTACGTAAAGCTAAATTATCTAATTTACAGGCAGATAGCGCGTGTTCAGTTAAGCAATGCCCTTCTTCAAGTAGCAATAATTCTTGTTTAGGTAATGTCTGGGTTGAGATTGAGGCCTGATTTGCTAATCGATGTTGTTTTGACACCGCGACCCGAAAATCTTCCTGCCAAAAAATCTCATGCTCAAGCTGACGAATCGGATAAGGA
>JADGDW010000094.1:10746-14260 GCA_016744725.1 Candidatus Albibeggiatoa sp. nov. BB20
AGGGATAAGGAAAGGCCAAAATAGCGGTATCCAATTGTCCTGATTCTAATTTATCTAATAAATGCTCTGACTGATCTTCAATCAGTTGCAAAACTAATTGTGGAAATAATCGCCGTATCTCTGGCAAAATCCAAGGCAACAAATAAGGGCCAATAGTTGGAATCACCCCCAAACGTAACTTACCTGTTAATGGTTGATTAGCACATTGGCTCATTTCAAGCAATTCGGTGCTTAACTGTAAAATCTGCTGAGCTTGTGTCGCTATTTTTTCTCCCATCACAGTAGGAATCACTTTGTGTTTAGTTCGCTCGAATAAAGTCACACCTAATAAGTTTTCTAATTCTTGTATGCCTGAACTTAAGGTGGACTGGGTAACATGGCATTGTTCTGCCGCTTTGCCAAAATGGCGTAATGCCATCACCGCGTGCAAATACTGTAATTGTCTTATGGTTGGTAAATTCATAATCGTTTTTATCAATTAAACTTTGAAAAATTATCAATTGGATAAATCATAAACGGATTGTTAATCTATGTCCATCTCAACCCAGAACACCAAGACATAGGAGAACACGCATGAGTGAAATATCTAAAACCGTTCAAAATTTAGAAGCAGCTTTTGCTGGTGAATCAATGGCAAACCGTAAATACTTATATTTTGCCCGTCAATGTCGTGCATTAGGAGCAGAAGAGATTGCAGCCGTATTTGAGGAAACCGCACGTCAAGAAACCGCACACGCACTTAGCCATTTAGAATTGCTTTTCCCACCTGAAACCTTAAGCGTTGAGAAAATGTTATCGATGGCAATTGAAGGCGAAACCCATGAATATACGGAAATGTATCCTGCATTCAGACATACCGCGTTAGAAGAGCGTCATCATGCAGCGGTACAAGAAATTGATGAGCAAATTGCAGAGTCAAAACAACATGCTGAACAATTCATCACGATTTTAGAAACGGCGGCCAAACGTTTTTCCGCATTAGAAACAGTTGAAAAACGCCATGCTCAGCATTATCAAAATACTTTAGATCACTTTATAAAAAACTAACCTGTTTACCTCAATTATGGAGCATGAGCTAATGAAAAAATGGAAATGTATTGTATGTGATTTTATTTATGATGAAGCTGTAGGCTTACCTGATGATGGCATTGAAGCAGGCACAAAATGGGATGATATTCCCGAAGATTGGGTTTGCCCAACATGTGGTGTGAGCAAAGAAGCTTTTGAAATGGTAGAAATGTAACATTGTACTAATCAGTTTAACTGAAAACCAACTGAGCAATCTTAGTCCTTTGATTGTTCAGTTATTTTATTTTACAAGTGAACATGTGACAGTCAATGATATTGCTTTTCAGTGTGATGATAAGCGTATCCCATTGGAAATTAATGCAATCCTTATTTATGATTCACCAAATAAAATATCGTATGCGATTGCCGTATTTCAAGATATTAGCCAACGTATCTAAGCCGAAGAAAAGCAAATCTGATTTACTAAAGAACGTGAAGCTAAAGGGGGTGCGTTACAAGTGGCTAAAGCAGTTCAAGAGTCAGGCAATTAAAAATTACACATGCCCTTTCCTCGGGCCAGTATGTAACGCTAAGCATTGGTATGGCAAGCTTGATTCCAAATCAAAATGTATTTCTTGAAACCTTGATTAATCTAGCCGCTGTCGCTTTGTACAAATCCAAGCAACAAGTCCGTAATCAAGTTACATTGCGTACTTTGCATAATCACTAGTTCATCATAATATTACTGACTCCAAATCAACTGCATCAAAGGCAAGCTTGTTCCATTTGCATCGACAAAGCCCTCATTTAACTTAAGTTGGGTTTGGTAGCCATCTTGGCTGGCAATCAGTAATTTATTATTTAACAACCATTGTTTTTGTTCAGGAGGCATCATTATTTCGACTATATTCTTTGGTACTGATAGCGAAATACTTGCTTGTAAACGATTAATAAAACCAAAAGGATTGAGAATATTAGGTGGAGCTGAAGCATTCTCTGCAGCAACTTGTAAATTAAATTGGCCTGATAGTTCACCCGCTTGGGTTTGAACATGAAATTGACTAACATTGATCTCAGCTTGATGATTCAATAACGCCGCACCGTATTGTGCCAATAAAGTCAACTGCATAAAATTCCAGTCTGCGGCAGCAGCAGATTGCGGGTTATAGGCGCGAATGGCATTACGCCATTGAGTTAAAGTCGGTTCATGGATATGTTTCACTTCAGCATCAAAATAATGTGGTTGATAATGTTGCTGTCCAACTTGCAAATCTTGGGCTTCAGCATGGACAGAAAAATCTAAATATTCATCAATCAAATCATTATTAGCAATAATTTGGATTTTGTTTAACTGTATGGGTAATTGAGCAGAACCTTGAGCTGAAATTTTCTCAATTTGTAATTGCAACTGTCCCACATAAAGCTGCTGATTTTGTTTAGCTTGTCCATTGAGTTGTATGCCTTGTAATTCGAGCTTCCCATATTGGGTTTGTAAACTGAATTCAGGTACAACAAATTGATTTTCTAAATACTCTCCATTTAAACCGAAATTCACTTGTCCTTGTAAACCTTGCCAAATAAACGCTTGTTCCCCTTGACGCATTGAAAACGGCGCAACTTGTAAATAACTAGTTCCACCTGTAAGGTAAACATCTGTTTTCATAATAAAAGGGGCGCGACCTGCAAATATATATTGTAAAAAACTTTGGGTTTCAGTATCTGTTTTCAGAGTGGTTTTAATGGTTGTTGGCTGAAATGGCGTAATGCTGTGCTGAATATCATGTTTTAAGGTCACATATTGTTGGTTGAGCTGTTCAGGACGAAAAGTCGTTTGAGCCTGAGATTGAAACCAACCACGCTGATAATTTGCTCCAACAGGATGCCATTGGCCGACAATAGGCAAAGTTTGATTAAGGTTGGAAAACTCATGCTCTGCTTTAATCCCAATCCAATAAGGCACGATTAAGCTGACAATAACGATAATCACAATGCTTGGAAACAGCCATTTTTTCCACATGAGTTTGTTCCTATTAAAAATCTGAACCTATTTTATGTTACTCATGTTATGTGCACAATCTATTTAAATGCTGTAGCCACCTTGTTCTGTATGCCAAAAGCGCAAGAGAAAAAAGTGACGAGAGATCAACTTATTGGAAACGTGATTCATTGAGCTTGAACAGTGATAGAATTGGGAGTTATTCCAAGATTGTGGTCAGTTTATCACATGAAATCAGCCAGTTGAGGGACAGAGTTTAGAGCAATATTTTAGACGGTTTTTATAAAATACGAAAATAGTTTAATAAGTTGAAATGCTTATTTTTCTTGATTGAAAAGGTATCTGAACCATTGCGGATGATAATCAATGATTTTTATTTTTTTATAACTGATTGTTTTTTATGTATTTTAAATTCCAAGTTGAACCATAAAATATTTTATCTTTCAAATAGTTAACATTTTAGGTGATGGGGATTTTCAAAAACTGTCCTATGTATTGTTAAATACAACC
>JADGDW010000094.1:14270-18409 GCA_016744725.1 Candidatus Albibeggiatoa sp. nov. BB20
ATCTAACTGAATACCAATCTTATCGTTTAAAGCATGATTATAGTGATGGCTGGGCACAAGACAAAAAACCTCTGCACCGTAGTGGGTTGGAGGATGGGGATTAATGTTTGGCGTAACACTTTTAAAGAATATAAGTGCAGAAGTTTTTTATTATTACTCTAAACCCTCAATATCATGTTGTATTATACAATATCACGCGGTGTTCGCTAGTCAATGAGATAAACAACCAAGATGAATAAGATTGCTCCACAAGACATTACGGCTGTCATACTTGCAGGTGGTCAGGCGCGGCGCATGAAGGGTCGGGATAAAGGTTTGTTAATCTATCAAGGCCAAACTTTTGTAAAACATCTAGTTAATAGATTAAAACCTCAAGTGAATCAAATTATTATCAATGCCAATCGTCATCAGCAACAATATGCAGATTTAACTCAATGTCCTGTAGTGAATGATAGTTTCGGGCATTTTGCAGGTCCTTTGGCAGGTATGTTGACAGGTTTGCAAACGGCGAAAACCCCTTATGTCTTATTTGTCCCTTGCGATGTACCTTATTTACCTGATTTTCTGGTTTCGCGTTTATCTCAACATCTTATTGACTGCGATGCTTCAATCAGTATGGTGCAAGATGGACAGCGTACTCAATACTTATTTGCTTTGATGCAACGTCATCTACAAAATAATTTACATATTTATTTGCAGCAAAATCACCATCAAGTACAGGCATGGTATCGACAGCAACAAGTTGTTGAAGTAGACTTTTCTGATTGTCCTCAATTCTTTGTCAATATTAATACGCCTGAGGATTTGCAAATCATGACAGATGCACAATAGAGCTTAGAACATCAAACAGCAATACTTTTAAAAACGTGATATACAAAAAATAAGGTCAAATCATCCTATTTTTACAGTATTCATAATTATTTAAATCCCTCATCTGTTTGTGATTACTTAAAAAATATCATATTTATGCAATTCTCTTATTGAAAAATCAGCTTGTCATACCAAAATAAAACAGTGGCTTTGTATTGCTGACTGATAAATACAAAGCAGCGTTTTTGATACTGACCCAGAATTTCCACCCATCTTGAAAGGATGTTTTTCATGGCTTTTGAATTACCCGTTTTACCTTATGCAATTGACGCTTTAGCTCCTCATATTTCTCAAGAAACGTTAGAATTCCATTATGGTAAACATCACCAAACTTATGTGACTAACTTAAATAATTTGGTATCAGGCACTGAGTATGGAAATTTATCATTAGAAGAAATCATCAAAAAAGCCCCTGCTGGCGGCGTATTCAACAATGCAGCTCAAGTATGGAATCATTCATTTTACTGGAACTGCTTAAGCCCTAACGGTGGTGGCGAGCCAACTGGTGCATTGGCTGGCGCGATTATTAGTGCATTTGGTTCATTTGAAGCATTCAAAGAAGCATTCGCTAAAACGTCTGTTACAACGTTTGGTTCTGGTTGGGGCTGGTTAGTGAAAAATGCTGACGGTAGCTTAGAATTAGTTAGCACCAGCAACGCAGGCACACCAATGACTGAAGGCGCGACCGCTTTATTAACGTGTGATGTTTGGGAACATGCTTATTATGTTGATTACCGCAATGCTCGCCCTGCTTATTTAGAAGCATTCTGGAAATTAGTAAATTGGGATTTTGTAGCACAAAACTTCGCTGCTTAATTCTCTATTATTGCGTTCCCATATCTTGTTGTGTGGGAATTGCATTAAACTTTGATGTTCAATTGTCGCCTTTCGATTTAAAATAGCCCGCTTAATTCATCCTATTTCAACACATTCCCTTTTAAGTAAACCACACATGGGAATCAGTGTAATGAGAAAAACCCATGTCATTAGTTAATTTAGACAATATTACCATTGCTTTTGGTCACGTTACCTTACTGGACAAAATCAATTTACGCTTAGAAAAAGGCGAACGTGTGTGCTTAATTGGGCGCAACGGCGAAGGCAAATCTACGTTATTAAAAATCATTGCAGGACAAATTCAAGCTGAAAGTGGGCTGTTACAATTCCAACAAGGCAGCCGTATTAGTTATCTAGCTCAAGAGCCAATATTCGAACCTGATGACACTATTTTTCATGCGGTTTCACGCGGTTTAGGTGACGTAGGCGAATTAGTGCAAACTTATCATGATTTAGTACATCAATTATCTGAAAATAAAGATGATGCTGATGCTTTGATGAAAAAACTAGAACATGCGCAACATCAGTTAGAAGCTCAAGATGGCTGGTTATTGGAACAGCGAGTGGAAACAGTTTTATCTCGTTTGCATTTATCCGCAGATGATAAAGTAGAACAATTATCAGGAGGTTGGAAACGTCGTGTCGCAATTGCTCAAGCCTTAGTCACCGCGCCTGACTTATTATTATTAGATGAACCAACCAACCATTTAGACATTGAAGCTATTACATGGTTGGAAGATTTATTATTAGAATTTAATGGCAGTTTGTTGTTTATCAGCCATGATCGCCAATTTATGCAACGTTTGGCTACGCGCATCATTGAATTAGATCGTGGGATGCTGACCAGTTACCCCGGTGACTATCAAACTTATTTAAGAACCAAACAAGCCGCATTGGAAGCAGAAGCCAGCCAAAATGCTAAATTTGACAAAGCGTTAGCTCAGGAAGAAGTGTGGATTCGCCAAGGGATTAAAGCCCGTCGTACTCGTAATGAAGGCCGTGTCCGTGCTTTGAAAAAAATGCGTCAAGAACGCCAGCAACGACGTGAAACAGTGGGTAAAGTCAAACTCAGTGTCGATACGGGTGAATCATCTGGAAAAATGGTAATTGAAGCAGAAAATATCAGTAAGTCGTATGCAGGTAAACCGCTGATTAATCCATTTTCAACCTTGATTATCCGTGGTGATAAAATTGGTTTGATTGGGCCTAATGGGGTGGGAAAAACCACTTTACTCAAAATGTTATTGGATGAAATTCAAGCAGACAGCGGCAAAATAAAACATGGCACGCAATTACAAGTGGCGTATTTTGACCAATTACGTTCTCAGCTTGACCCCGAACAAACCTTATATGATGCGATTGGGCAAGGCCGTGATAATGTAGACATCAATGGCAAATCCAAGCATGTCATGAGCTATTTGAATGATTTTCTATTCGTACCCGCTCGGGCGTATTCACCGATTAAATCATTATCAGGTGGTGAATGTAACCGATTGTTATTAGCCAAATTATTTACCAAGCCTGCAAACTTGCTCGTCATGGATGAACCAACGAATGATTTAGATGTGGAATCATTGGAATTATTAGAAGAATTGTTGATGAATTATAGCGGCACATTATTGCTGGTCAGTCATGATCGGAGCTTTTTAGATAATGTGGTCACTTCAGTCTTTGCATTTGAAGGCGATGCGGTTGTTAATGAATATGTGGGCGGTTATGCGGATTGGTTACGCCAGCGCGAACCGATAGAAACGGCTCAATCTGCCAAAATTGAAAAAGAGCCGAAGAAGACCGAAAAGGCGGCTAAACCTGTTGAAAAATCTCGTAAGCTTAGTTACAACGAGCAACGAGAACTAGATAATCTGCCAGTGAAAATTGAAGAGTTAGAAACTGCTTTAGCAGAACTACAAGAAATTGTTGCGAATGCTGATTTTTATAAACAAGAAAAAGCAGCTAAGAATGAGACTTTAAATAAAATTAAATCTGTGGAAGATGAGTTGCAACACTGTTATCAGCGTTGGGAAAGTTTGGAAGCCTAAACGCGCTGTTATCCTGTATTATCTGAGTTCGATGTCAGTTGATTTTTAAGTGCAAGATTGAGATTAACTCAGTCTTGAACTTAAAAGTTTAACCGATTGATTATATAAAAATATTATTCTTTATATTGAACTCAGTCGCAACCTTGTTTTTAGTTGACTCTTAAAAAACTACCACCACACATGAAAATACTATTGACAATCATTATCATTATCATGTAAATTTAGCTTAAAGGTGAAACTGATATAAGGGATTGTTTATGTATATTTGTATTTGTCAGGGCGTTACAGATAAACAAATTCACAATGCAGTTTGTAATGGAGCGTGCTCTATGCGTAAACTTCGTGAATGCTTAGGCGTTGTCAAGCAATGTGGAAAATGCGGCCGTTCAACTC
>JADGDW010000095.1 GCA_016744725.1 Candidatus Albibeggiatoa sp. nov. BB20
GAGGGGAACATAACGAGATTACCCATTATGTGGCGGTGTATTCGGATATTGATTCGTTGCAGGAAGATGATGAGCGAGTACGTTTGTTGACCCATTATGATTCGCTAACTAAATTGCCTAACCGTTTGTTATTCCATGAACAATTGACACGGGCTTGTCGTCAGGGTGAGCGAGTTGCATTGTTGTATTTGGATTTAGATGATTTTAAACAGGTCAATGAGACCTTTGGTTTTGATGTTGGTGATGATTATTTGCGTTTGATTGCCCAGCTTTTGAAAAACTGTTTGCGTGAAGGCGATAGTATTGCACGGGTGGATGGTGATGAGTTTATCATTATATTGTCCCAGATTAATCAGGATTATGATGTACGTTTGGTCGCGGAACGGATTTTCCAACAGCTTGCGCAACCGATAGATATTAATGGCCGTGAGTTACAAATTGATGCGAATATCGGAATTAGTTTCTTTCCTGAAATGGAAGATTGTGATGAGCAGTTTGCAATTGAGGTGTTAGTGCAACATGCGGATATGGCAATGTATTTGGCCAAAGAACAAGGTAAGAATACTTATTTTGTTTATACTGAGACTGAAGATATTTTGGTTTAGAAGCTGGGATTTTTGTGCTTTTTTGATAAAAAATAAATATGGAAAAATCGCTCGTTACCAAATAAAATTTGGTAATGCCTGTCTATCAAGCTCTGCTTGAAGAAATTGAAAGAAAATCAAAATGGGACGCAGTCGCTATCAAGTCTTAAATGAACAATATTCCTATTTTCACACTTGTACTGTGGTGGGTTGGCAAGTCATGTTTACTCGTGTGGATTCTGTGCAAATTTTGTTAGATAGTTACCTCGTTCCCACAAGCTTGTGGGAATGCAGTTAAAACGCTCTGCGTTATAGGTTGATATGTTAATATGTGGTGGATAAAGAAATGATAAATAAGTGAGAGCACACATGCAAACTGTCACCCTAAAAATTGATGAAGCAATCAGTGAGAAGTTTTTCTGGTTACTAAATCATTTCTCCTCAGATGAAATCAAAATTGTAAAACCATTAGAATCCACTGCCTCACCACAAAATATCCAAGCAGCCAAACAACTTGCAGAGCTAGGTGGCACAGAAGCAAACCTTGAGGCAATTCCACGCCGCCGAGAAATCTAAAATGATTTTAGTAGACACCTCTGTATGGATTAATCACCTGCACAAACAAGACGAACAACTCACAAACCTACTTATTAAAAACCAAATTATATGCCATCCACTGGTCATTGGTGAACTAGCTTGTGGAAATTTACATCAAAGACAAAAAATTCTAAGTTTATTGAAAGCTCTACCAACAATACAGGAAGTAAATACATTAGATGTACTAGATTTCATAGAACAACAAAAACTGATGGGGAGAGGTATAGGGATTGTCGATATTACACTTTTATTTGCAACCTATATTCATCAAATAAAACTCTGGACAGAAGATAAACGTTTAAAAACAGTAGCTAAAACTCTAAATTTATCCTACATAGTAGAGTAACCAAATTTATGGGAATGCAGTCAAAACATACGGTGTTGTGAATTGAATAAACAGTTGTCTTATTTTCATTCAATGGCTATATTCTAAGTAATCCAATAGAAAAATCCATTATTTTTGCTTATTTAGCCACGCCCAAAAGACGTGGATTTATCAATTTAAATTATTGATCAAATGTAGCAATAACATCTAACTGCTCTTGCTTATTCAAATGAGCACGCACAGCACGCAATGATTTATCTGCATCAATTTGACTGGAAACTGCGTGAATTGCATCATACCAACCGATTTTTTTCTGTTGATACAAATTGGCCATTTGCTTGGTATCGGATTTTGCAGCTTCGGCTAAAATCTCATTATTTTGGTATTTGATAACACCGCCAATAGTCTGATTCGACGAAGGATTATATGGATCACATACGAGCGAAATTGTCCATTCATACAATACATTTTCAGCCAATACCAGTGCGTGTTCCTGAAGTGAAAATAAATGAATTCCAGCCGCTAATTTATCTTTTTCTAAAACAATTTCAGTTGGGCCTTCATTCTCATTTTCCATATTGGCAATTTTTATGGTGAATAAACTTTCACCAACATCTTCCGATGTAAACCAGTACAAACTAGGTTGCGCTGTTGTTGTAATACCAATGCTTTGAGAAGCAAGTGGCAGTAGCACAAAATGACTAGAAATTTTAGTGTATTCACAACCACCACGGGCATACTTGGGAATGATACGCGTACTCTTGAGCTGTTCATCTAAAATATTGCTGGCCGCTTGAACTAAAGATAAGTTAAAACCAAAAATTAATAAAACAAGCAATTTAAGCATCATTTTCAATTTCATTACAATGACTCCAGTGAATGTTGATCGCTAAATATTATCGTATTTAACAGGCTTTATCTATCTATTGTTTGTGCTAATATTAGGCTTATTATTTCTCATTCTCGACATCGTTCAATGTAAAGAAAAATCTAAACAGCTCGTGAGAGATTAAGATATTTCAAAGAAATTCTATACAACAATCCCCATTAAGAAAACATGCCATTAGGTATAGTCAATTCTGGTTCATGTGTTAGGACTGCCAGTCCTGTATCACTTTAAAATAAAACGACTATAACAGGGCTTTTCTTGTTTTTTGTTAGGGAAATGATGAAATATTGTCTGATTTCCTATTTAAAAATCATAATAAGCTTGAGTTCATGTATTAAACCCATAAAACATAAAGCTATTTATTTTGACTTTTGCAGAAATTCCATGACTCAGCAAGCTGATTGGCAACAATTGTTACAACAAAGCATCCGTAATCCACACCAACTAATTCAGCAGCTAGAATTACCAAATGAATTTATAAACAAACTGTTACTACAACCCAAATTCCCACTTTATGTACCACAGCCCTATTTTGATAAAATGACCAAGAATGATCCTAATGATCCTTTGCTTCGTCAAATCTTAGTTTTAAAACAAGAGCTTATTGAAATTGAGCCATTTAGCCATGACCCAGTCGGTGATAATGCCGCGCAAAAAATACCAGGGATTCTACACAAATATCAAGGGCGGGTGCTGTTGCTAGCCACAGGTGCATGTGCCATACATTGCCGATATTGTTTCCGTCAACATTTTGAATATAAAGGCAATACTCTTGCTGATCCCGATGTGATTAATTATCTAAAATCTGATACCAGTATTCATGAGCTAATATTGAGCGGTGGTGATCCTTTGATTTTATCTGATGAGCGACTCGCGACATTTATCCAGAAAGTTGAAGGCATCGAACACATACAGCGTTTACGCATTCACAGCCGACTGCCAATTGTGCTTCCACAACGCATGACCCAAAAGCTATTAGATTTATTGACTGCAACCCGCTTACAAGTGGTACTTATCGTCCATACCAACCATTCAAATGAAATCGATGAACAAGTAGGGCAAGGGCTGCAAAATTTAGTCAAAAATGGGGTTTCGGTGCTAAACCAAACCGTTTTATTAAAACAAGTCAATGATGAGGTTCATACTCTGGCTCAACTCAGTGAAACTTTATTTAAATACCAAGTCTTACCTTACTATTTGCATCTGTTAGATAAAGTGCAAGGGGCTGCCCATTTTGACGTATCAGAGCAACGGGCAATCCAATTAGTGACCGCATTACGCAGCCAATTATCAGGTTATTTAGTGCCAAAGTTAGTAAGAGAAATTGCGGGAAAGCCGTATAAACAACCAGTCTATTAGATAAACTAATACTGCCATTGCACTTGGATATAAGCAGAGCGTCTTACATCACTAGGAATTGCAATATTGCCGTCAAAACCTGTACCAAATTCTTTATGCTGGCTATCAAATAAATTCCGTACGCCTAAGCTAAAATGCCAATCAGGGTGAGGTTGCCAACCTAAACGCATATCAAGCCGTGTATAGTTTGGCGTATTTTGGCTAGGTAAATCATCCACATAATAAAGACTGGTATCTAATTCCCAACGTGGTGAAATCGTCCAAAATACATTTAAACTGGCTTGATGGTTTGGATCATTGCCTTCAACTAATTCCCAATCTTGGATACTATTGTCGGCTGGCTCAACAATATGCAGTTGGGTCTTCATATAAGTGTAAGCCGCTTTGATATTAACCGCATCATTAACTTGCCAAACTCCCGCGAGTTCTGCACCAAAAATTTCCCCTTGCATACCATTTGCGATTTCAAAATAAATAGCGGGCGGAGTAAGACTAATATTAGTCAACTTGGTAATACCTAACTCATCATAATCATTTAAAAACAAACTTATATCTATAAAAGATTGCTTGCTTAATTGCCAATGTAAACCCAGCTCGTAAGCAACTAATATTTCTGCTTTGAAATCACTAGACCCTGAAATATAAAGCGTACTAAAAGGAGGTTCATTTGCGTATTGTGCTGATAGAGTGTGATCCATTCTTGAAGGAGTACGAACCGCACGCGACACCGCCGCCCAAGCTGATTTGGTCTCATCCAATTTCCATAATAAACGCGCCGTAGGTTGAACTTCAAAACCCGTATAATCGTTATATTCAAATTTAGAACCCAGTGTAAGGCGTAATTTATCAGGTTTTAACCAAAATTCGTTTTGAATAAATGCACTAAATAAATTATCAGTTCGTTGATTAGGCTTATAACGTATAAAATCATTCTCATTTTGTGATGGAAAGTTATCTTTGGTATAACGATAAGCTAAACCCCAAACCACTTCATAATGTGGGTTAAATTTATAATGCTGTTGCCAATCTAAGTCGAAAATATCGCGTTTCTCAGTATAAAATATGTCTTTATATCTGCTATGCGTAAAATAGCTTTTTAGAACCGTGCTACTTTTTCCTGTGTTGCGTTTCCAGCTTGCCAATAGGTTATGACCTCGCACCACAAGTCGGTCATCCACAGCTTTAACATTGGGATAAAGTAAAAGTACGTGCTGATTTAAATCACCTTGGTATAGGCTGCCATGTAAAGACAGCTCATTTCGCTTATCAAACTCCCAATCCATCCGAAATCCAGCTTGACGCATTTTCCATTCGTTTTTAACCGCCTCGCCTTGTGGGTCAACAAAATTATCATGCTGATAGAGTTTGCCATACGCCCGATAATACAAATCATCTTTAATTTTACCGCCATGCCGATAGCCTAAAATCGCATTTTCTTCACCCGTTCCTAAACTTGCAGTCAGTAAACCACCTTCGGTTTTTTGTGCTGATTTGGTTAAAATATTAATCACACCATTGACTGCATTTGCACCCCATAATGAAGCGCCTGGTCCGCGAATTACTTCAATTCGTTCAATATCTTCTATGAATAAATCTTGTAAATACCACAAAACTTCTGAACGCAAGGGGTTGTACACCGTACGCCCATCAATCATCACCAATAGCTTGCTAGAATATAAATCATTAAATCCTCGTGAACTGATCGCCCATTTATTTGCATCAGTTCTTGCCACCTGAATTCCGGGCACTAAACGTAAAGCCTCAGCGACATGAGTGATGCCTGCACGTCTAATATCTTCCTGAGTGATAACAAATAAGGCAGCGGCTGTATCGGTTAATTTTTGTTGTTTTTTAGCGGCTGAAAAGGCTTTAATATCAAGAATATCAATATCAAATAATTCTTCAAAATCTAATTGAGTTAAATAACTTAAAACATGTTGTTCTTCGATAATATCCGCGCTATGTTCACTTGTTGTGGCATTTGTTGAATTATCATTGGCAAACACGAACCCTGCCGCACAAAACAGTAATAAACTTAATATTATTATTAATTTATTGAGTGATCTATACAGCATTTTGATTTCCAAAATCTCATAATTTAATTTAGATATTTTATAAAAAGTCATTACCTATTTATAAAAGTAATGTGTGATTTTCACATCGTTTTCAAGCATGTGCCAGTAAAATAGCCAGTTTTAGTCACTTTATGCTCATTATGTTAATTTAACCCAACGCAAGTCATTTTAGTTACGCTCAAATTGCAGTTTTAAAAGGAGTATGTTTGTTCAGTTCAGCAACATCTTGTTCTATGAGTGGTATTTCATGCTGCAAAAAACGCTGCACCATTAGTTTGAAAGCATCATCAGCAATCCAATGCGCAGACCAAGTGAGTTTAGGTAAAAAACCACGGCTTAATTTATGTTGACCTTGCGCCCCTGCCTCAAATAATTGCAATTTATTTTGGATACAAAAATCTAAGGTTTGATAATAACATAGCTCAAAATGTAATTGTTTAAACTGTTGTTTACAGCCCCAATGCCGCCCGTATAATGTTGTTTCATTACATAAATTAAATGCACCTGCAACATAATCGCCACTCTGATTCGCCATAACCAAAACAATATTATCTGGCATAGTTTGGCTTAATGTATGGAAGAAATCTAAAGTTAGGGTTGGAACGCCTGATTTTCGGTCAAAAGTCGACGCATAAAAATCATAAAAAATCTGCCAATGTTCGGCGGTCGCTGTATGGCCATTTAAAACTTCAATTTCTAAACCTGTATTTTGAGCTTCTCGACGTTCTTTACGAATTTGTTTACGCTTTTTTGAGACAAATTGCTCTAAATAATCTTGGAAATCACGATAGTTTTGATTTTGCCAGTGAAACTGATAGCCTGCTCGTAACATGAATTGTTGGTTCTGATTGGATAAAAAATCAGTATCTTGCGGATTGGTAAATAAATAATGTAATGAAGAGACTTTGAGCTGTTGAGCTAATTCAAGCGCTGATTTGCTCAATAACGCCGCGATTGTATTGTAATCAACATCTGGAGCAACTAATAATTGCTGGCTGGTAACAGGTGTGTATGGAATCGCACTGACAAGCTTAGGATAATAATCTTGGCCAAGTACTCTTTCATAGGCTGAAGCCCAAGCCCAGTCAAACACAAATTCACCATAAGAATTATTTTTTATATAAAGCGGAAGTGCGCCAATCAGTTGATTGTTTTCATCATGAATGGCGACATGTATAGGCTGCCAACCATAGGGCTGTAAACATTGTTGCTGCTCTAATGCAAGTAAGAATTCATGGCGTAAAAAAGGGTTATCTGTTCCCTGAAGCGCATTCCATGCTTGTGCATTTAGACTGGCTAAACTTTCAATATAACTTACTTGCATCATGTTAAGCCTCTCATTTAATGTTGTTAACATAATTCGGCCAAACACATACTTTTACAAGTTACAACTATTTTAAGCTTTAGAATTCAATCTAATTTACATCTTTTTGCAGCATATCACCGCATCAATTTAAGAGAAGCTGACTCACCACATAATATAGAGCCCCTATGATATCTTAAAAAATAATGATTTTAGTAGTAGGATTCAAATAAGGTGAGAATAGACAATAAATGGGTTGTACTACAAGAAATAATACATAAGCTAAAAAGCAAAAATAAACCTTTAAAAGGTAAATCACTACGTTTAATTGTAGAATAGAGCAACATAAAAGGGATGGAAAAATAAGCAATCCCAATAGTTGCATCAGATATGACGTGGAGGCGTACTAAATTTTCATCCCACTGAAAACAATAGCCGTGCGGCATGTACTGTCCGCTTGAAAATAAGGCTGCAAGCAAAGTCTCTAACATGGTATAACCCTCCAACATATTTTATGTGCAAAGAATTTAGCTTAATAGTCAGCTTATCTTCGTAAGCTTTTTTACATCGATTATATTTTTAGTATACATAGTAAATTGAAAGGTATTTTATGAATAATATTAAAAAATATGAATCCCTAGAATTACATATTAAATCCATTTTATTACCTAATTTAAAATAATCTTATGCTTAAAATCGGAATTTGTGGTGGCCATCGGACGGGTAAAACAACATTGGCACGAGCCACTGCACAACAGCTCAATATCAATTTTGTTCAAACCAGCACCAGTGCGGTATTTCAACAACATGGCTTAGACCCCGCTGCAACAATGGACTTTGCAACTCGGCTATGGATTCAAGATAAAATTATCCACGCCGCACAAAATATTTGGCAGCAACAACAAACGGCCTTTATCACTGATCGAACGCCTGTTGATTTCATGGCTTACACACTGGGAGATATTCAGGGTAAAACCAAGGTCGAATTTCAAGATTTAGAAAACTATATTAATCAATGCTTTAAACTTGCAAATAACACTTTTCAGCATTTGTTTATTCTACAGCCTGCGATTCCTTTGGTTTTTGAAACAGGTAAAGCCGCTTTGAATAAAGCTTATATTGAACATTTAAATACGCTTATATTGGGACTTTGTTATGACGAACGATTGCAAATTCCAGTCACAGTGATTCCACGCCTAACCACGGATTTACAACAGCGTATTGATTGGATAATTGAAAAAGCCGCTTTATGAAACGCATCGCCATTGTGATTTTAAATTGGCAAACATGGCAAGCAACCTTGGCCTGTTTAAACTCATTACGACAATTGAAAACAAAGCTTTTTGTCAGTGTGATTATTTGCGATAATCATTCGGATAATCAATCTTTTGCTCATATTTCAAACTGGATAAAGCAGCATTATTCTGACAACCAATATAAAATCCATTTGCAAGCCAATTTTTCAAAGCAAGTTCAGTTTGAGTGTATTTTGATTCAAACAGGCAAAAATCTGGGTTTTGCAGGTGGGATGAATGTGGGCATCCGTTACGCGCTTAGCCAACAAAATTTTGATTATATTTGGCTATTAAATAATGATACGCAGGTTGAGCCTGATGCTTTAGATCAGCTTTATCAATTTGCACAGCAGGATAAAATGGGTTTAGTGGGCAGTACGATTTTAGAAGCAGAACCTCCGCATCTTGTACAGTGTGCAGGGGGATGCCGCTATTATCCTTGGGTCACTGTGTTTAAAAATATTTATGTTGGCCAAACTCAGCAACAGCTCCAATCTTTGCCTGATCCCAAATTAGATTATATCTATGGTGCAGCCCTATTTTTGCCAGTGCCTGTGATTGAACAAGTCGGATTGTTAAATGAAGAATATTTTTTATTTTATGAAGAGCTGGATTATTGCCAACGCTTGAAACGGGCGGGCTATCAAATTGGATGGTGTCGCGACAGTATTGTTTATCATCAAGGCAGTGCCAGCATTGGGCAAGTTAAACAGAATATCCGTGCTAAATTACAACGCGCCAATTATTATGAAAATCTCAGCACATTGAAATACACTGCTAATTTTTACCCTTTGCGCTTACCAATTGTGATGCTATTGCGATTTGGCTTAAAAGCACTGGCATTATTGTTAAGAAGAGAATTTGATTTATTTCCTGCGTTATTTAAAGCTTATGCAGATTTTATATCTTTAAAGTAGTTTAAATAAGATATATGGCATTTTAAGAAATAAGTGCAAAATACAGTCAGTGAAGATTTTCAATACATGGTGATGAAAGAACAAAACCTTGTTGCTGTATTTACTATTTTTAAGTTGTTATATTCACTTTGTTATCAAAGCCTATTGTCCCTGACTCATCAACTAGAGGCTGCTCAACATAACGAGGTAGACGCACAATAAATTGGCTGCCTTGATTTAATTCACTGCTCACGCTGATACTGCCGCCCATCATTTCACAAAATTGCTTCACAATGGTTAAACCTAGCCCTGCACCATCATGGTTACGGGTGGATGAATTATCTAATTGATTAAATGCGCTGAATAAATTATCAATTTGCTCAGGCGACATGCCAACCCCTTGGTCTTTAACCCCAAAAATAATCCATTCATTGCCATGCTCTATTTCACGGGTAGCAAATAATAAAATCTCATTGCTTTTGGAAAATTTTGCCGCATTTGTTAGTAAATTATACAAACAGTGGCGCACTTTAGGTAAATCCGCATACATTGTCCCAAAGTATTCGCATTCAATATTTAAACTGTTATGGCCATCTGCAATCACTGGTTTTAGCGTATCGGCCACTTCTTGCAACATGTCAGAAAAACCAAATGAGCTTAAATCTAAATCAATATTTTCAGAGGCTATCTTAGTTGCTTCTAAAATATCACTTACCATACTCAGCAAATGACGACCTGCTTTTTGAATTTTTTGCAAATCATCCACACAGAAATCTTGCCCGATATCTTCTGCTTCTTCTTCTATAATTTCACTATAGCCTACAATAGCGTTAATCGGAGTGCGTAATTCATGACTCATATTGGCTAGGAAACGGGTTTTGACTTGGTTCGCAGCGCGGGCTTGTTCGTTGGCGGCTTGGGCTTGCATGTTGGCAACCGACAGTTCTGAAGTACGTTTTTCTAATTCATTGACTTTTTGGGCAAGTTCTTTATTATAAGCTTCGATTTGTAAATTGGTTATTTTTTTCAACAAATCCATAACCATACCAATGCCCTGATATTTGCCTTGATGTGCGATGATAAAATCTTGGCTGGCGGCAAATTGCATATTTTGAGTGATGAATTTACTTGCAGCTTCCACAGGCAAGTTATCTTCAATCACCACAGGATTAGAATCCATAAATTGTATAATCGGTTTGCGCCCGTGCAAATCACGCCCATAGGCACTGAGGTAAATATCCATCAATTGATAACGATGCACAATGCCCACAGGTGTTTTTTTATGCACCACAGGAATCGATTGCAGATGGGGATGTGATAAAAACATTTTACCCACTTTCTCAACCGTATTTTCAGGCCCAACATGTGCCCGAGGAATGGTAAGAGATTCAACAGTGGCAAGTGGATAACGATGTATCACACGCAATTTATCTGCTTTATCAGGAAAAGAAAATTGACCCGTAATATCTTGTTTAGCTGTAGCGTCAATTTGTATAGACATGATAGCCTCACAAGTTTTAGAATACGACTAAGGCTATCAAATAAGTATGACATAAATGTTGCATTTATATGATATTTGTCTCAATAAGTGCTAAAAATAATCTGCTTTCACATGACTGTCTTTTGTCACGCGGAATGTCGGATATTGGCCAAATACAGAAATTTACGCCAGTATGTTGAATTTTAAGCTATTTATATGAATTTGATCGCTTGCAACAGCATAAGTGAAATTTGTATTAATATAAGATTTATTATGGGCAGGATAGATTTTATATTCTTAATAATTTAGAAATAAACTGAGATCAATTCAGGAGTGCGGGTTTGATTCTGTGCACGCAAAGTAAGTTTTACACCCCTGAACAGATCACTTCATTACTTAATATGCTCAGTTTTTAGGCATCGATATTTTTAGTTTATAAACGAACTTCGATACCTGCTTGCTGCATTTTCTGTTTTGCTTCTCCAACTGTGTATTCACCAAAGTGGAAAATACTGGCTGCCAGCACCGCGTCAGCTTTGCCTTGTTTCACTCCATCAACCAGATGGTCTAAATTACCAACCCCACCTGAGGCAATCACAGGTACTGTTACCGCTTCACTAATTGTACGGGTTAAACCAATATCAAACCCATTTTTAGTTCCATCTCTGTCCATACTGGTCAGCAAGATTTCACCTGCACCATATTCGACCATTTTTTGCGCCCAAGCAACAGCATTGATCCCTGTAGACTTACGACCACCATGAGTAAATACTTCCCAATGCTCATCGCCAACCTGTTTGGCATCAATGGCAACCACGATACATTGCGAGCCAAAATGGGTACTGGCTTGTTGTACAAATTCAGGGTTAAAAACCGCAGCCGTGTTAATGCTGATTTTATCCGCACCCGCATGAAGCATTCGGCTAATATCTTCTAATTTACGAATGCCGCCACCCACTGTTAATGGGATAAAAACTTGGCTGGCCACTTCTTCAACGACATGCACTATTGTTTCACGTTCATCAGAGCTGGCCGTAATATCTAAAAAAGTGATTTCATCCGCGCCTTGTTCATCATAGCGACAAGCCACTTCAACAGGATTCCCCGCGTCACGGATATTGACGAAATTAACCCCTTTGACCACGCGACCTGCATCAACATCTAAACAAGGGATAACACGTTTAGCTAAACCCATTTAATTTTTTCCTACTTTATTTTGGACTGCTAGCCCTGATAAGGTGTAAATATAAAATATTTCTGAGCTTGTTATAGCCAATTTTGTTTGTATGTTAGGTTGGCAATCTTTTTATAGTTTAAATATCAACTACTTTTGAAATCAAGGACTGCCAATCCTATATCATTTTAAAATAAAACGACTATAAACTGCCCATCATTTGCTCAGAAAAATCACTAAATCGACGCACTTTTGTATTTATCTGCAAGGGCTTGGGCTTCTGCATAGTTTAAAGTACCCTCATAAATCGCACGACCTGTAATTGTGCCTGTGATACCTTCTTCTGCAACATTACACAAATTTTGAATGTCTTCGATTGTGGTCACACCACCTGATGCGATGATTGGAATCGCTGTTGCACGGGCTAATTCAACGGTTAAATCTAAATTAAGTCCTTGCATCATGCCATCACGGTTAATGTCAGTGTAAATAATCGCTGAAACGCCGTCTTGCTCAAAACGTTTAGCCAAATCAATCGCGGTATGCTGCGACATTTTTGACCAACCATTTGTTGCTAATTTGCCATTTTTAGCATCCAATCCGACAATAATGCGTCCGGGAAATTCTAAACAGGCATCTGATACAAAATGAGGGGCGTTAATCGCTTTTGTACCTAAAATGACTTGTGCAACGCCCATTTCTAAATAAGCTAATATGGTGTCAGTATCTCGAATACCACCACCAACTTGAATTTCAATCTTGGGGTAAGTTTTTGTAATATTTTGGATAATTTCCCCATTAACAGGTTTTCCTGCAAATGCGCCGTTTAAATCTACAATGTGTAAACGTTTAGCACCTTGTTCTATCCAATGTCCTGCCATAGCCACAGGATCAGAAGAGAAGATGGTTTCATCATCCATACGTCCTTGCTTCAAGCGAACACATTGACCATCCTTTAAATCAATGGCGGGTATGACTAGCATGTTAATTCCTCAAACAATCAGCGTGTCTTAAGAGTAAAAGTTAAGGGTTTAAGTATACCCAAAGGCTTTTTAATTTGCGATGTTAGATTGAGACTTTTTTATCATTGGGTATTGAATTTAGATGATTGTTTGACCATCTTGTAAGTTAAAGACATTGAACAGTGATATTTCTCGCCCAATATTTGCATATTGTGTTCAGCTCTTGATTGAAATGAGCTTAGTTTTCAGGCTTTACACTATTATTGTGATAAAATATGTTGATATTATTCCAATCATGTATTTGTTCTTTAGACATTTCTGACACATACCCTCACCAGCACAATATCGAAACATACCTATGGTAAATGTCAAAGACCCTTTTTTAGTACCCGGCAGCAATGATCCTATTGATATTGCGCACTGGGTTAATCGTGTCTGCACACATCGCAGTGAAATAGAAAAACAGAATTTAGTAGATGCTTGTAATCTTGCGTATGAAATACATGCAGATCAAACTCGCGTTTCAGGAGACCCTTATCTTGCTCATGTACTCACCGTAGCCGACATCCTTGCCGACTTGGGTATGGACACTGACGTGCTGATTGCAGGCATATTGCATGAAGCCAGTGATATCAAAGCTTTAAAGCAGATTGAAAAACGTTTTGGTGCAACAATTCGACGTTTAATCGAAGATACCACCAAAATGCATGCGATTGAAGAAATCAGCCAAGATACCTTTGAACAGCATTGGGAAGATAAGCAAAAAGAGCGCTTCCGTAAAATGTTGTTAGCAATGGCTGAAGATGTGCGCGTGGTATTAATTAAACTGGCTGACCGTTTAGATAAAATGCGTACTTTATCTTATGTCGAAGATGAAACCATTCGGCATCGGTTAGCACAAGAAACCTTGGATTTATACGCGCCACTGGCTAATCGCTTAGGTATTTGGCAGATAAAATGGGAATTAGAAGATTTATCATTACGTTATTTAGAGCCTGCTGCTTATAAAAAATTAGCCAAATTATTAGATGAACGTCGAATTGACCGTGAAGATTATATTCAGGGCATCATGTCGGATTTGACCAATGCTTTAGCTGAGGAAGGTATTGAAGCAGAAATTTCTGGCCGTCCTAAACATATTTATAGCATCTGGAATAAGATGAACCGTAAACAAACCAATTTCGACCGTATTTTTGATGTATTAGCGGTGCGGGTATTGGTACAAAGTGTGACCCAGTGTTATACGGTATTGGGTATTGTGCATCGGAGATGGCAGCCGATTCCACATGAATTTGATGATTATATTGCCTCACCCAAACACAATAATTATCAATCTTTGCATACCGCTGTTTATGGGCCCGAAAATAAAGTGTTTGAAGTGCAAATTCGTACTTTAGATATGCACCGTCATGCAGAATTAGGGGTTGCGGCACATTGGCGTTATAAAGAAGGCGGTAATTCAGCAGAAGACCAACGTTTTAACGCTAAAATTGCGTGGCTGCGGCAGATTTTGCAAACCCGTGAGGATGATATTGATTCAGATGATTTGATTGATCGTTTTAAATCAGAAATTTATGAAGATCGAGTGTATGTTTTATCGCCCAAAGGTAAAGTCGTTGATTTGCCCAAAGGCGCGACACCGATAGATTTTGCTTATCATATTCACACCCAATTAGGCCATCGTTGCCGAGGTGCGAAAGTCAGTGGACGTTTAGTACCGCTCAATTATGAATTACAAAGCGGTGAGCAGGTAGAAATTTTAGCTTCTAATGAAAGTCGTCCTAGTCGAGATTGGCTCAATCCTAATTCACATTATTTACAAACCTCTCGTGCTCGTGCCAAGGTTCGACATTGGTTAACGAAGCAAAATTCACAGCAACATATTTCTGATGGACGACACTTATTAGAAAAGGAATTTACTCGACTCAGTGTCAATGATGTTTCTTTGGAAAAACTTGCCCAAAGAATGCGCTTTACATCGTCTGATTCCTTTTTAGCCTCATTGGGTCGGGGTGATTTAACCATTATTCAAGTGGCACGGGTGCTACAAGATTTATGTTTTCCCGCTCAAGATAAAGTGAAACCGATTGTTGTTCAAGAGCCGACCAGTCAAGAACATTCTAATATTCGGATTCGGGGCGTGGGTGGCTTATTGACTCAAACTGCTGGATGTTGCAAGCCTGTTCCTTATGAAGCTGTGATTGGTTATGTGACTAAAATGCGCGGCGTGATGGTACATAGGCAAGATTGTCCTAATACGTTACGCTGGCAAAATGAAGATAATGAGCGTTTAATCGAAGTGGAATGGGGTGCACCAGAGACCGAAGATTCATTGCTTTATCCAATTGATGTCCAAATTTTGGCTTATGATCGTAAAGGCTTGTTGCATGATGTTTGTCAGATTGCAGTCAATGAAAAAATCAATATTCTGGCGACAAATACATTGACCAATAAAAATGATGATACGGTAAAAATGCAATTTACTGTGGAAGTCACAGGGCTGGATCAATTAAGTCGGGCTTTAGCTAAAATTGATAATTTGACTAATGTTATGGAAGTAAGACGTTTGAAGGTTAAATAGTTGCTGGCTTGATTCCAAGCGGTTGCTTGATTGATCTTAACGATATGATTCATTTTAAAATAATGCGCACAAAGCCAAGCACAAATAGTGATGTTTGGTTTAAAACGCAAGCATTAAGCTTTTCTAAAATGGAGTGCTTTTTTGTTATGTTATAGTCAATTTCGGTTTAGGACTGGCAGTCCTTTTACACTTTAAATATCAATCAGTTTCAAAATCGAGGACTGCCAGTCCTGTATCACTTTAGAATAAAATGACTATAGCTGCTGTTCTAATCCCACTTTCCACGCTTGAATGAATGCCTGTATCGATTCAATAAAATCAGGATCATGTTCAGTACGGTTGATCGTGCCGTGAATCACAATTTTTTCTGGTTCTGGGGCGAAACTTGTTGTGATTGTCCAAGCGAAAGCATTAGGGCAGTTTGGCATTGAAAAGCGCACACCGCCATTTATCACTTGTCGATGCACGGTAAATTCACCCCACAAACAATAAATATCAGCACTGTTTTCATGTTCAACTCGTAATACGGTATCAATTTCAGCACAGTATTGATTGAGTTTTTCCACCGCGAGTGCTTGTAAGATTTCTGGCTGAGTTTCAACATCAGCGATAGCAAAAAATTCCATAGTTTCCTAATTATTTTTCTCGTTTATCTCGTTCCACGCACTGCGTGGAATGACTTATAGACGCACCCGCATCTTGATATTTATGGACACTAGTGTGTTCTGTTGGATGACGACACGGTGCATCGTCACAAGTTTAATTATCGCCAAACTTCAATCCCATATCTAATAAAGACAGTGTTAAAGCAGGGTGGTAATGAGGATCGCCAGCCTCTAGCCACGTTTGCCATTGTTGGGAAAATAGCTGAATTTCCTCGTTTTCCCATATTTCCCACCAGTCCAACACTTCAAACCGTGCATAAGGATTGTAGACTGTTCGGTAATTCTGTTGCAATGCTCGTAATGCAAAATCGACTAAGCCATAAACCGTTTGATATTCAGAATTTAAACCGCCTAATTGTTCCCAACAGGTGCGTTTTAGCGCGTAACAGGCTGGATGTGGCGCACTGACATTTCGCACCATCGTCGTGACTGCCATATAGCCTGCCGTTGTTTCGGGAAAACCTGCGTAAACCAGTAAAGGTGAAAGCTTGAAACGTTGCACCATGCCTGCATGTAATAAACGTGTTTCGGTATCAACAATTTTACCCGTCACCATACCCACTTTATCAATCTGTAACCAATTCACCAATTGCTCAATAGATAAATCACTGTGAGGCATAGTGACAAATACTAAATAATCCGCTTGGGTCGTTTCAAATGCTTGATTGATTTGCTGTGCATAATGATCCAAATGTTCTAATTGAATCACTTGATAAGAGCGTCCCACATTGTCTAATTGCAAACAGTAATTGCCGCGCCATAAGCTAGGATTTTCAGTGACATGTCCATACCAACCCCGACGTTTTAAAGTATCAATCAGTGCCCTTTTACCTGCGATGTATGTATAGCTTTTCGCTCCTTGTTTGCCAGCGATGGATTTTTCATGTTGTCGCCAGTGATAGAGCACTTTCGGAATATGTTGCACATTCAATGCTTTATCAGAAGCCCGTAAGATCAAGTCATAGTCTTGTGAGCCTTCATATTCAGGGCGTAATCCTCCCAAGTCATTCAGCAAGGTTTTTTTGTATACCATTAAGTGAAATAAATAATTGCCAGATAATAATGTTTCGGGTGACCAGCATGGTTTGAGCAGGTGCATAAAACGCTTGTCTTGCAATGACAACATATCACGATCGGTATAAATGACATCAACTTGAGGTGTGGTTTGAATTTGTTGGGCAACATGGAATAGGGCATCGGGTGCAAGGCGGTCGTCATGGTCTAGGAAAGCAATATAGTCACCTTCTGCCAGATCGATTGCATGATTGGTAGCAATGCAAATCCCTTGGTTTTCTAATAGGTGTTGAATCAGAATTCGTTTGTCTTTTTGGTTTTTGAGTTCTTCTAAGCAGGCTAAGGTTTCGGCTGAGCTGCTGCCATCGTCCACTAAACACCATTGCCAGTTCATATAGGTTTGGGCTTGCACTGAGCGGATACAAGCGGTTAGTTGTTCGACATCGGTATTATAAACAGGGGTCACAATGCTAATTAGCGGCTTTCCACACCATTTCGAGGCGATTTTGTGTTGTTGTTGCCAGTCATACCAACTGAGGAAACTATGTTGAAATACCCATGCTTGATATTCAATCCATTCACAACTTGCCCAGTGTTTAAGCTCGATTTCTGAAGGTTGTTGTATTTTAGAAAAAAGTTGTTTAAACCAATTCACGGGTATTTGCCACTGTTTTTATTTTGGTCTATCAGTGTACTCAATCTATTTAAAAATATCATCTATCGCGGTTGACAAGGGAATACGCCTACAATCCAAATCCTGTTACATCCATCAATCCGTTAAATCATGTTCTGAACAAGATGAAACAGAATTAATCTCAAGTATTTGCCATCATTATCAAAAATATCTACAATCCAATCTTGTTAATCCTTAAATCCTGATTCAGACAACCAACCTATCAATGATCCCCTGTAATTCCCCAACATCCACACCTGACTGCTGCACATAAACCTTCACACTGGTAAATTCATGCAAGGCAAGTAAGGTTTCGATACGCGGCAAGGTGTAGTCAGGGTTTTCTTTTTTAAAAATGACCGCGTTGTTTATACTCTATTATAT
>JADGDW010000096.1:0-7925 GCA_016744725.1 Candidatus Albibeggiatoa sp. nov. BB20
ACAAGATACAGAATGTTAATAATTCGCCCCGTTCTTCCGTTGCCATCAAAGAAAGGGTGTATGCTTTCAAATTGATGGTGAATAACAGCCATTTTGACCAATGGATCAACATCAGACAATGCATCATCATTAATATATTGCTCCAAATTACTCATCAATCTTTCAACTTCTTCAGGTTGTTGTGGTGGCGTATAAACAACCTCACCCGTTGCCGCATTTTTAAGAGCTGTTCCCAACTGTTTGCGAAAGCCTGCATTATTCCCTTCTAATTTGGCTTGTATCTGCTTAATGTAATTAAGAGTAAGTATTTTTCTATCACGTACCAGTTCAAAGCCTGTTCTGAGTGCATACGCATAATCTTGTACTTCTTTTGTTGCAATATCTAGGCGTAATTCTGTCTGCAATTCTGCTTGAAACAGTGCATCTTGAGTCGTGATGATATTTTCAACGGCTGAACTGTCTTTTGCTTCTTGTAGAGTTAACATATTAATCAATATTCGCTCGTTTGGAATCATTGCAGCAATGCCCTTCAACTCAGCTAAATACCGATGTGCTGATGCCGCTTTTTTTAAAACCGCTTTAGTTTCAATCTCCATATCAAGAGGTAATGCATTGAGTTGCCAAGTCATAATATATTTATTTTCAATTAGTAAACGTTTTTTTTATTATAGCAGGACAACCATGAAATCTTGCAGAAACAGATAGAGTCAAAGGAGGCCAATCGGTTAACACTAATATTGGCATATCCAATAAAATTAAAGGCAGACATTACCCAACCAAACTCAACATTGAATGATATTCACATGCAAGAATACCTCACTTCAAAAAATGGCTATATTTTTGAGTGCAGCATCCCTATTTTGGTAATGCCTATGTAACAACCCTATCAAAATAGCAACCAAATATTCGCCATTATATACAAGCCAATGATGCGATTACTTCAAAAGCTGCTGCCGATAATATCTTAATTCAGCAATAGATTCGTAAATATCAGCTAAAGCAAGATGTTCATTCTTTTTTTCAAATTCGAGTACTTGAGGATGCCAGCGGCGTTTCAACTCTTTCAAGGTACTCACATCAATATGTCGATAATGAAAATACTGTTCCAAATCAGGCATAAAACGGCATAAAAAACGTCTATCTTGACAAATGCTATTGCCACACATCGGTGAAGTATTCGGGGGGATGTGTTGACGTAAAAAAAGCAAAGTCTGCGCTTCCGCATCAGCAAGAGAAGTCTTACTGGCGAGCACTTTCGCGGTTAATCCAGAATTACCATGATGCCTTGTATTCCAATCATCCATTCCATTCATAATCTCTTCTGATTGGTGGATAGCGAGTACAGGCCCCTCTGCCACAACATCAAGCTTGACATCAGTAACCAATGTCGCAATCTCTATAATGGTGTCGGAAGTCGGGTCGAGTCCCGTCATTTCCAAATCGATCCAAATGAGATTGTGAGAGTTTTGTGACATTCTGGATTATCCTTAGTAAAATACAATGTTTTGTAAATAGAATATTTTAACCTGCTTAAGTGCTAATAGTGTAGTATTTAATCAACTTTTTTGACAGGTGGACAAAATGAATAGTTTAACTGTGGTTTTTCTCAGTGTGGTTGCGATTGGTGTCGCGATTCAAATATGGTTAGCCCAACGCCAAACACATAGTATTAAAACCCATCAATCTACTGTACCCGATGCCTTTGCAGAAAAAATCAATTTAGATTCGCACCAAAAAGCCGCTCGTTATAGTTTAGAAAAGCTTGGTTTCGGACAGAAAATACTCATCTTTGAAACCATCTTGCTATTAATTTGGACAGTCGGCGGCTTGCTAAATTGGTTGGATCAAACTGGGCAAACCCTAGGCTGGTCGCAGTTATGGACCGGGGTTGCAGTATTATTGAGCATGAGTTTTGTCGGCACATTATTAGAACTACCGATTGATTTATATCGCACATTTAAAATTGAAGAAAAATATGGATTTAATCACACTAGCTTAGGCTTATTTTTCTCCGACATGTTTAAAGGGCTTTTAGTGGGTTTAGTCATCGGCGTACCGTTTTTAGCTTTGATTTTGTGGCTGATGGAATCCATGGGCGAATTTTGGTGGTTATACGTTTGGGTTGTATGGATGGGCTTCAGCTTACTAATGATGTGGGCGTATCCTACGATCATCGCACCGTTATTTAATAAATTTGAACCATTGGAAGACGGTGAATTAAAACAACAAATTGTTGAATTGCTCGAACGTAATGGTTTTGCCAGCAATGGAATTTTTGTAATGGATGGCTCAAAACGTTCAGCGCATGGCAATGCCTATTTTACAGGTTTAGGCAGTAATAAGCGGATTGTGTTTTTTGATACCTTATTGAGAGATTTAACCAATGATGAAGTGGTTGCGGTTTTAGCCCATGAGGTGGGACATTTTAAACGTAAACATATTCAAAAACGTTTAATTTCGATTTTTGCGTTTAGTTTAATTGGTTTGGCCTTATTGGGTTGGTTAATGCAGCAATCGTGGTTTTTCACAGGTTTAGGGGTTGAGGAAACATCAACTTATGCCGCTTTAGCTTTATTCAGTTTGGTGATGCCTGCGTTTACCTTTTTTATGAGTCCAATTATGTCATGGGCTTCGCGTAAACATGAATTTGAGGCTGATGATTTTGCTGCTGAGCAGTCTAATCCTAAACACTTAATTCAGGCATTGGTCAAATTGTATAAAGAAAATGCCAATACTTTAACCCCTGATGCTTTGTATTCTGCATTTTATGATTCGCATCCGCCTGCCCCTGTGCGAGTTGCGCATTTGATGGCAAAATTGTAAAAGTATCGCGTTTGAAAATCAGGATTGGCAGTATTTTAAGGATTGCCAGTCCGATTGTGGTTTCTTACTGTTTTTTCGCAATATACCAGCTAAACGTACAATTGGCCTGAAAATAGGGTTTTGATACATTATCCATTTGAATTGGAGCTAACTGGGTTATTTCACACGACTTCAGATTGAATAAACCTTGAGGCGGATTGCTATAAAAACGATCTAAAAATTTCAAAATATGCCCTTCATGTAAACTGGCCAATTGAATATTCAGATTACTTTCCAAAACTTTACAGTCAGGTGTATCCCCCGCCCAATTTAGTAAATACTCGTTTGATTTCTCACTGATATGCCAATCGGCTGAAAACAACTGTAAATCCAACTTGGTTTTATCGACAATCCGTATCGTATAATCACGTAACTCTAATAACTGCTCAGCAAAAGAAAGGCTATCTCGTTCAGTATAAAATTGTCGCTGTACTAATGTTTCATAATCTTTTAGATAATCTTGTTGCACGATGTCTAAAGAACTTTGCACATCCTTAAACTTTTTTTTAACATCCTTCAAGTTATGATCTTGCTGTTGTTTCCAGTCTTTCATATACTGAAAGTAATGATAACCACCCCACACCATCCCAATACTAAGTGCTATGCTTAATACAAATAAAATCAATGCTTTACTAATAGCCTGCCAATCAAAACGCGGTTTTGAATCTTCATACATAATGCGGTGCTTTATAATTAAACTTAACAGTTTGGCTTAACATCCAATATAATATGGCATAATGTCCATTCTGAATGGGGTTGCAATATTGATTTATGTAGCTTAACCCAAAAAATAAAATGAATAATGACTTATCGCTTAAGGCTTAATATTAACAGAGCCTTGCAAGCAAAACCAATCATGACTTAACTAGGTCACTATTTTGCATAATGTTCATGCGAATAAACACACATAAGTGATGATAAGCATAAAAGAAAACACGCATGTTGCATTTTTACTCGCCTAGGCAAATATTTGCCAAAATATCTCTACGTACCTTACTCGTGGTTTTATTTGCAATTCAAATTTTCGTAGCAGTAGGTTTAACAGGTTATCTTTCATTTATCAATGGACAAAAAGCCGTTGATGACTTGGCAAGCCAGCTACAAGAAGAAGTAACCAGCCGAATCCATCAGCATTTAAAAGCGTATTTGGAAACCCCACATTTGATTAATAAAAATCACTATAATGCAGCCGAATTAGGTCTGTTAGATGTTGATGACCCCGTTTTATTAGGACGCTTCTTTTGGTATCAACTCCAAATATTTGATTCTGTCAGCACTATTTACTTTGGCAATAAACAAGGTGGAATCGTGGTTGCGGGACGGCAAACTGATGGCTCATTCAATATTGAACAAACTCAAGATTTTGTGGCAGGCCCTTATCAAATTTTTGATTCAAATAGTGAAGGGATCAGAAGCAGCCAGCCGACACGGATTGCAGACGATTTTGATGCTCGTAAACGACCTTGGTACAAAGCCGCTGAAGAAGCTACCCAAGCCGCATGGAGTGAAATTTTTGTTATTTATGCACGTAAAAATCTTGGGATTGCTGCCAACTTACCGATTTATAATAAAGACAATACCGAATTAAAAGGTGTATTTACCACCCAGCTTGTGGTTTCTCAAATTGCTAATTTCTTAGGTGAATTAGAAATTGGTAAAACAGGCAAAACCTTTATTATGGAACGTAATGGATTGTTGGTGGCTTCGTCTACAGGAGAATTACCGTTCATCATGATAGATGACAATCCTGCTAATGCTCAACGCCTGAAAGCCACGGCCAGTACTGATAAACTGGTGCGTTCTTCAGCCCTATATTTAGAACAAACCTTTGATGATTTACATCATATTAGTGTGGGTCAGCGTTTCATGGTCGATATTGATGGCGAAGAACATTATATCGAGGTCACGCCACTGCGAGATAATCGTGGTTTAGATTGGTTAATTGTAGTTGCTGTGCCTGAAAGTGACTTTATGGAACGCATTAACGAAAATACCCGCACTACCATTTTCCTCACACTATGTGCTTTAATTATCGCTATTTTGATTGGTATTTTGACCTCTCGTTGGATTATTCACCCGATTCTGTCTTTAACCAATACCGCGCAAAAATTATCTATGGGTCAATGGGATGAGCCTTTGCCTGTCGAGCGTTCTGATGAATTAGGTTTATTAGCCGATGCGTTTAATAGCATGGTTGGACAGTTAAAAGAATCCTTTGCGGCTTTGGAAACGAAAAATACTGAAATTCAGACTTTAAATGCAGATTTAGAGCAAAGAGTGGCACTGCGTACCGCTGATTTAAATACCAAAATGGATGAATTGGTACAAACCCGTAACGAATTATTACAAAGTGAAAAAATGGCCTCTCTAGGTCGCTTGGTAGCAGGATTTGCCCACGAGATTAATACCCCAATTGGAGTTGCGGTTGGTGCAGCATCAACCTTAAATGAAGTGGCTCGCCAAGTAAACGCGCTATTACAATATGATGAAGTCGATGAACATGAATTATTGTCACTCCTAGAAAGTGTAGATGAGGCCGCCGATTTAACCTTATCTAACTTACGCCGTGCAGTACGCTTAGTCAGCAGTTTTAAACGTACTGCGGTTGACCAAAGTTCAGAAACAGCGCGTTTATTTGATGTCTATGAAACCGTTGAAGATGTCAATAATAGCTTGTACAACAAATTCAAAAATACCTCGATTCAAATTAGTGTAGATTGCCCGTCGCCATTGACCTTATATGGCTTCCCTGGGGCATTAGACCAAATTCTCACCAATTTAATGATGAATAGCTTGGTTCATGCGTTTGATGAGGGCAAGATAGAAGGACAAATTCGGATTGAGACCCTCTTAAAAGGTGAAAAACTGTGTATTATATATACAGATACGGGCAAAGGCATGGGTCAAGAAGCATTGAATAATATTTTTGAACCATTTTTTACCACTCGACGTGGCAAAGGCGGCACTGGGTTAGGCATGTATATTTGCTATAATCTAGTCACTAGCCAATTATCTGGCACTATAGCTTGTCAAAGTGAATTAGGTGAAGGAACGGTATTTACCATTGAATATCCAGTACATACCTCTGTACCCGAAGATGTGTAAAAGGTGGTGTTAATATGAAATTAATTCGCAAAAATAAAGCACCAAAGGATGGTGGCTCTAGCGAACCTGAACCGATAATCAAGCCTAAGCAAACCAATGTACCGTGGAAGGTGTTGATTGTTGATGATGAGCCTGATGTCCATGCTATTACGCGCTTAAATTTAAAAAGCTTTGATTTTGCGGAAAAAAATTTAATGTTCTTGCAAGCGATGTCCGCGCGTGAAGCCAAAGAAATTTTGCAAAAAGAAGAAAATATTGCTGTAGCCTTAGTCGATGTGGTAATGGAAGAAGAAGATGCAGGCCTTAAATTGGTTGAATACATCCGTAATGACTTAGGCAATAAAATGATTCGGCTGGTGATTCGTACGGGACAACCGGGAGTTGCACCAGAAAGATTGGTTGTTGATCGCTATGATATTGATGATTATAAAGATAAAACTGAACTGACTGCGCAAAAATTATATACAACCATTCGTTCAGCCCTGAAATCGTACCGTGATTTATCCACAATTAATACTAACCGTATCGGTTTGCACAAAATTTTAGATGCCGCATCAGATTTGCATCAACCTCAGTCTATGAGTCAGTTTTTTGATGGGATTTTGACTCAAATTATTGGGTTGTGTAATTTAGGTGAAAATAATCTGATTTCGACAATCAGTAGCGGCTTGGTGATTACCTCCAGTGATGAGCGGATTGAAGTACAAGCAGGGACGGGACGTTTTGCTAATCTTGGTGCTATTCATGAAATTCAAACCGAGGTACAGAAAATTGTTCAAACCTGTACAGACAGTATTGAAACGGGTGATAAGCCTGAAGAATTGCCAGAAAATATTATTCCTATACCTTTGAAATTACATGATAAAGTGTTAGGATTTGTTTGTTTAGAAAATGCCTTGCAGCTTAGCAAAGATGACCGTAATTTAATTGAGATTATGGCACACCAATGTGCTACAGCATTAGAAAACTTGAGACTCTATGTCGATTTGAAAGAAGCCAATCGGCAGACACTGCACATGCTAGCAGTCGCTGCTGAGTATAAAGATAAAGATACGGGCGATCACATTAATCGCTTAGCCCGTTACACAACCCAGCTTTCACTTGAGTTAGGTTTATCCAAGCAAGAATCCGAAAATTTTGGTATTTCCAGCATGTTACATGATATTGGGAAAATCGGTATTCCAGATGCTATTTTACAAAAACCTGGAAAGCTAACGGTAGAAGAATTTGATGTGATGAAAACCCATCCTGTATTGGGTACAGAAATTTTAGGTAAAAATAAATGGTTTAGTACCGCCTATAATATTTCCAATGGACATCATGAACGTTGGGATGGCAATGGCTATCCACAAGGGATTCCAGCGGCAGATACGCCATTAGAAGCTCGGATTGTGGCCGTAGCTGATGTGTTTGATGCACTGACCCATAAACGTTGTTATAAGGAAGCATGGCCTGTGGATAAATCTTTGGCTGTGATTCAAGAAGATGCGGGTAAACACTTTGACCCTGAAGTGGTAGAGGCTTTAATTCGCTTACATGAACGAGGTGAAATAGAGCTCTAGTATGAGCCAGTATGAATCTAGGACTAGCGGTCTTATTTCCGTCATATTTCAAAGTATTAAGTCTGCTAATCCTTGTTCAAAAATCGCCTATCCAAAATCGAAAATACCATTGAGGGTTTTGATATGAAAATTAGTTTAACCCGTAAAAAGCCAATACCAGAACCATTTAGTCAGCCGCCTTGGAAAATATTGGTGGTGGATGATGACGCTGACGTGCGGAAATTAGCACATTTAAACTTAAAAGGTTTTGAGTTTGAAGGTAGGGCCTTAAAATTTTTTGATGCAAAAACTGCCCAAGAAGCCAGAGAAATATTAGAACATCAACCCGATGTTGCCGTTGCATTGATTGACGTGGTCATGGAAACGGAAGACGCAGGTTTAAAATTAGTAGAGCAT
>JADGDW010000096.1:7935-18238 GCA_016744725.1 Candidatus Albibeggiatoa sp. nov. BB20
ATATAATTTACATAATCATTTTATTCGATTAATTATTCGAACGGGTCAACCGGGGGTCGCACCCGAGCGGACGGTGATTGATAATTATGATATTGATGATTATAAAGATAAAACCGAACTGACTGCGCAAAAATTATATACAGCGATGCGTTCTGCACTTAAGTCGTATCGAGATTTATTAATTATTGATAGTAATCGTCGTGGCCTACAACGCATTTTAGATACTACTCCTTCTCTATATAAACCTCAAAATATTACGGAATTCTTTGACAACGTTTTGCAGCATATTATTGATTTATGTCAGGACAATTTCATTGCAACCATTGCCAATAGTATCTTATTGACATCGGATAACCGTAGCGAGGCTGATGACAATGATGAGGATAATCAGCAAGTGGTAGTTCAATCTGCCACGGGGCGTTTTAGAGCTGAGTCTGAGTCTGAGTCTGAGAATCATGAAATTGAAAATATTAAAAAAATGTGCGTTGATTGCTTGCTAGGCATCGTGCCATTCAATACTTTACCAGACCACGCATTGCTTGTACCTCTTAACCGTCATGGTACACCGGTTGGTTTTATTTATTTAGAAGAAGCCAAACATTTAGGCCGCGATGATCGTAAGTTAATGCAAATCATGGCTAATCAATGTGCCGCCGCATTGGAAAATTTACAACTTTATATTGATGTGAAAGAAGCGCACCGTCAGTCATTAAATAGTTTAGCAATGGCGGAAAAAGCTCGAGTGATGGCAGAAGCTGCCAATAAGGCAAAAAGTACGTTCTTAGCTCAAATGAGTCATGAGTTACGCACACCGTTAAATGCTATTTTAGGTTATAGTGATTTTATTTATGAAGATGCCGAAGACATTGGCTATGATTATGTATTGCCTTATTTAGAAGACATTCGCAGTGCCAGTTTGAAATTATTGGCGATGATTAGTGATATTTTAGATATTTCCCAGATTGAAACGGGTAATATTCAAATTAAGCTTTCTGAATATAATATGAGTGATTTGACTGAAGAGTTGATTGATACGGCTGAACCAATGGTACGCACCAATGGTAATAAGCTGGTTTTGAAAGGATTTGAAGGCTTGGGGATTCAGTATGCGGATAAAACCAAGGTTAAACAGATTTTATTAAATTTGCTGAATAATGCAGCGAAATTTACCCGACGTGGCAAAGTATTGTTTACTGCTTCACGCTTGTCCAAGGTCATGTATGGCGAAGAAGAATTGCGTGATTGGTTCTGTTTTCAGGTGTCTGATACAGGGATTGGGATTCCATTAGAAAAAATGGAGCGTATCTTTGAGGCCTTTGGTCAAGTGGATAATTCTTCTACTCGGGAATACGATGGCACAGGTTTAGGGTTGGCAATTAGTCAGCATTACAGTCAAATTATGGGCGGTCATATTACAGTGGACAGTGATGTGGGCAAAGGTTCAACATTTACCGTTTGGTTGCCTGCACACGTGGTGATTCCAGCGAGAAAACCACTTTATGATTGAAAACAGCCTAAATATATTTTATATCTCCTCCGACAAAACTTTATACTGAACTATATCCAAAAATAAACTTTAGCTCGTTACCAAATTCTATTTGGTAATGCCTGCCTTTCAAGCTCTGCTTGCACTATTCTTGAAGCGGAGCTTCTTGTACATACACTCCCAAGCTGAGCTTAGGAGCAAGCTAATTCAACTGGCTTTGTATAGTCGTTTTATTTTAAAGTAATACAGGACTGCCAGTCCTCGCACTTAAGATAGAATTGACTATAGTATTTGGCAGGATAGTCGTAGCAGTGAAGAAATTGTACGAGAAGTTTATGCAAACCGTTCAATTTCAAGAGAGATTAGGTTATCTTTAGGGTAAAGAAATATTTATCAATACGCATCTTTTCTTTGCACGATCTGCAAAATATTAACAATTTGTTCAGCTTCTAACACTTCATAAATCACACGCCAGTCTCCAACACGATAACGATATAAACCCGATAAGCCACTGTTTTTATATTGGGATGGTGTAATGGATTTTCTTGTAAACGTTCAAAGCAACGATTTAAGCATCGTGCAAGTTGGGTATTTGCTCATGAGTAAATTTGTTCTGCTTCTGAATCAAAATATACTCTATACATTGCGTTTTATCGCTTCAAAAGAAACAGCTTTTCCTTCACGAACTCGCTTTTGTGCCGCTTTAACAAATTGTTCAAAGTTTGGAATAGATAAAAGTTCTTGAGTTGCATTTTCACTTGTATCTTCTGTGTGCAAGTTTTCTATCCATTCACGCAAACGCAAATAATCTTTATAGGGTAGGGCTTTGATTTCAGATTGAATTTATTCAACAGTGACCATGTTAAATACTCGTTTAGAATGTATTGGATAATTTTAGCACATCAGTCTTTTTTCTCAGGTGGGTCTTTAAATAATATCCTAGTAGTGGTAACAACAAGAGATAATTGTGATTTTTTCATCGTCTACTGCATAAACGAGTCTATTTGTGTCGTCAATTCGCCTAGACCAAAAGCCAGATAAATTGTCTTTGAGTGATTCAGGTTTGCCAATTCCAGAAAAAGGTTCTCGTTTTATATCTAATAGTAATTTGTTGATGCGTTTGAGTGTTTTCTTGTCCTGATTTTGCCAGTAGAGATAGTTATCCCAAGCTTTTTCCGTCCATGCAAGTAAGAAATCACTCATCTATCATTTCCCTAACGACAACTTTACCTGTTTTGTATTCTGCAATAGATTGTTCTAAATGACTGGCATTTGCTGAGCTTTGTAGTAAATATTCTGTTTCTGTTAGCTCCCTTGTTGAGCATATTTCAGATTTTCCATAACGCTGTTTAATAAAATCTATGAAATCAATTACTTCTTGTTGTGCGTGAGGTGGCAAAGCTTCAATGTCTTGGAATAGTTGAGCTTGATTCATTTGATTTTCCTTTTATGGATGATGCAATTCATTGTAGCAGATCGCTTATTTCTGTTCCTCAGGCGGGTCTTCAAATAATATCATCACGCGTTTGCCAACCACTTTTGCCATTGTGTCGCGGTCAATACCCGATGCGGTACAGATTTCGTACCATAAGGCGTAGTTTGCCCATAAATAGTCAGGACTTCCACTTTTCCTCCCTATTAATAAACTCATTGCAAAGCTTATTAGTAAATTTGGCACGTAGATACTTAAAAAAATTGGTAGCCCCAAAATGCTACCCAACCCTTCAATTAGTCTTAATCCTAATGACAAAAATAGAGTTGTTAATATTACTGATAATAGTATTTCTACCCCTAGTAATCCTATAATGATTAATCCTGTACCTGCTCCTGTGAATGCACCTATGGTTGCGCTTATAGCTGCACTTATTTCTGTTCCTGCCTTTGCTCCTATAAATATTCCTTCAACTGCTCCTAAAAATGTAAATACTATTAATATTTGTCCTAAGAACACTACCAATAAAAAACTTCTATTTTTCTGGATACGAGACTTAAATTTTTCCCAAAAATCAACTGCAACCCATAAAAATGGTTTTTGTATCCAGTGAAACGGACTGATTAATGTTGCTAACAGTTGTTTTGATAAAGGGCCTTTTTCTACAATGCCAGAGTTTTGTAAATGAGTAATTAACATTTCAGAAAAAAAGTTACGTATTTCTTTATGTCTTAAAATATGTATTTTTGTCAGTTTAAATGCTTGTTTGAACGACGCTGCAATCCGTTTTTCCTCATTACTCAATTTAGCTCGCATCGTCCAATCGGCATAAGTCTTCCCAGCCAAAAATTCCATAAACGATTTATGCGAAAATTGAAACGTATTTGGTTTAGTTAAATCCGTTACTAATAAACCACAAGCCCGCACATCAGTTAAAATAGATTCAATTGCTTTATTTCGATTATGCTCAAAATCCAAACGCTGTTTTAATGGCTTACGCTTGCGGGCTTCATAGCTTGGCAACACGGCACACACTGATTTTTCGGGAATACAATCGATTAAACGTCTAGTCACTTTTTCTAAATCTTGACTGGTAATCTGATTAGGCAAATTCTGTGCAGCCATATACACAGCGATACCTTGCATAAAATAAGTCCGCTCAGCACTGCTTAAACGGCTAAATTCTTTACTCGTTTGACCTGCTTTGCGTAATTCCTTGCTCAATTGGCGTTCATTGGTTTTCTGAATAAACAAATCCATTACATAAGCCGAATTAATCCTATCTTTATGCTGCGATAAATTCGCCTCTTTCCAAATACTGGCAACCATACGCAAAGCAGAAGGACGTGAAACCACCTCTAAAAAATTAGGATTGGTTTGTGCCAAATCTAAGATTTCCTGCTGCACACCTGCTTGCAATGTGGTTAAATTGCGTAAACAAAGCTTAATTTGCTCTGAATGAAACGGTACAAGATAAGCCACCTGACAATACGGTAACGATTCACTGGGCTGCTGAATCAACAACGCCTGCTCCAACTCCTTCTCATCAAAAAAGAAATTGGGTCGTCCTGTAAACAATACTTTCGACTTATCATGCGCAAATAACCACAATGATTCAAAATGGCGCAATCGCATCTCCCGATCACCCGCCAAATCCACCTCATCAAATCCCTCAAAAATCACCAACAACCGACCCGCTAACAACAACTGCATCATCGCACGCGGATTAATATTAAAACCCTGTTTCCAAGTGCTAAACATTTCCTCAGGCGACAAATTACGCGGACTTTTTCCACGCAACTCAATAATAATCGGTACTCGAACAGATTTATCTTGCTGATACTGCTTTAACAAACGATAACTTAACATCTGCGACAAGGTGCTTTTACCATAACCATATTCACCCAAAACCGATAAATGACGCTGACTATTTTCCGCTAACCACGCCATGATAAACGCTTCAATATCCTGCTGTCGTTCACCGCTTTTTAACTTAAAATCTGAAATCGTATACATCTGTTCCAAACTCAAATCCAAATCTGCAAACCGACCCTGCGACACAATGCGTCTGAGATAATTTAAATAACTATCAAAATTCACCAAATCATCCAATAACTGCGACTCAGTAAAATAATCCACCTGATAATCATAAAATGTCGTAGATTCAATGGGCTTATACTCAGTCTCTAAAGCAATCACAATCCGCGTACTCGATTTAGCCACAGTTTGCACTTTCTGCACATAATTGATTAAAGCTAAAAGCGTTTCATTATCAGGCATATAAGATAAACAAGCTAAAACCAAACGCTCCTCAGTGTGTAAATGCTTTACGATCCAACACTGATGCGTTTCATGCCAATCATTGTCTTCAAAAAACTCATATTCTGGATGCTTTAAATTCCACAACTCACTCACGCGCTGATGCCAAGCAGGTGATTCTGGCGGCTCAAAACGAGCTTGAGCTTCTTCGGCTTTATCCTGAGAAATCGTGATTTTCTCTGCTCTAAACCGATCCTGAATTAACGCAAAACTATCCGTAAAAATGAAAATCGGAGAATCTACAATATCGCCTTTTTGCCGTCCAAATTGCAGCACCGATTGCTGACCTGACCAGTTTTTATAAAACAGAAATAAGACATAGTAGGCAGCCAACAATACAATGACTGATAAAATTTGACCTTCAGCAGTTGCGGATTGTGTTGAATAAGATGGATCAAACAACTTTACAATAATGTCAAAAGCAAATTGCCATAAAGTCTGTTGAGCGGATAAACTGGAAATAAGAAGCAAGGAAGAGAATACGATGAAGTTAGCCACCGTAAATGCAAATCGCTCACGGGTATAGCTTTGTGCCTTAAGCCAATAATAAAAAGCAAAACATGCTGAAATGAGGGTAGTGATTAAAAAAAAGAGGGCTAGAATGGACATGCTTATCTCGCTAAAGCATTTAATATCTGAAAATGATTTTTTACCTATTCTATCCTATTTTTTTACTTTCAAACAGTTTGAGCTAGCTTGAGAAAAATCAAACTCTGCGCCATAAGCAAAACTTCACTAAATGACGCATCTCGAAATCATTTACCAAACTATGGTGTATTCCCCAATTTTTGATCGACTTCAATTAAATCATATTTTGGATGGTCAACACGTAATACAATACTATAAGTGCTACCTAAATCACTGATGGATGGATAAATGCCACTTGTGCCCACACACTCAGTTGCGGTATCTCCAACTTTTACATTGATTTCATAAAAATCAGGTTCATTATCAATAAGGTCGCCATTTTTTGAATATAAAATTAAATCATATTCCGTATTAACAACCCCGTTATTTCTAAAAGTCACACACGCTTCAAACTCATCATCTCCCCAAAATGAATCAATACGTCTGGCATTTACTTGCAAAATTTCACCTGAAACAATACCCGTTTTAGAGGTTTCACCAAATTGAGAAACGGCATCATGATATAGAAATGCAACCTGCTCACAGTAACCTTGCAACAAACTGGGATAACTTTGACAAGAAGCAATGAGGTTTCCCAAAAATTCATCATCACAAGTCCGTTGTGACTGATTGCCATCTTCATAACAAACATCATGTAAATTACAGGCAGATTCATAAGTGGCAAAAGCATCAAAGTATGAAACAAAAGGGAATGGCCCATCAGGTACTAAAAGTCCACTGCCATCAGCACCACATCCATTTGCAGCATACACACTCGAATTAAACCAAACTAAGCTGATTAAAACCAAAAAACGATAATATTTCATATTCATACATACTACTCCTTTAGGTCTATTGTAAATTATGGAAATAAAAGAACTTTCTGACTTTGACTTGAAAATATAATAAATCATTAATGGAAAAAAACAAATACAGATTTAAAAGTACGTTTTTAGCTGAAAACCCATTTTAAGTTACGATAGAGCCTCATTGTAAATAATTCCAATTTAATTGATGACTCGGATACTTTTTAAAATGTAAATTAAAATCAAATAATTACAGAAATCAGATTAGTGGCTGTAATTTATTGAAATACTTTTCTAAAATGCTGTTTAAAGAATTGCTTGATAAAATCATCAACAACGGCTTTGCTGCTAAAACCTCCGAACTTTTGCATTATTCATTGAATTTCCCGCTTTATAACGCCATATCCTATCGCATTCTTTCACAAGCAAATAAAGGCTTAGTTATGAATGAACTTGATTATATTGTCACGGTTGATGTTAATAATTTTCAGCAACAAGTTATTGACCGTTCGGTACAAGTACCTGTTTTAATTGATTTCTGGGCTGAATGGTGTGCGCCTTGCCAATCGTTAATGCCCATGTTGATGGGATTGGCTGAAGAATATCAAGGACAATTTGTGCTGGCGAAAATCAATATTGATGAACAGCAAGATTTAGCCCAACATTTTGGGATTCGCAGTGTGCCGACATTAAAATTATTCCGACATGGTGAAGAAGTCGAAGAAGTGATGGGTGCTCAACCTGAAACAGTATTTCGCGCCATGATTGATAAACATCGGGAACGGCCAGCAGATAGAATTCGTATACAAGCAGTTCATGCACAACAGTCTGGAGATTACACCCAAGCGGCCGACTTATTAAAACAAGCGATTGAATCAGAACCCGATTATTATGTCTTAAAATTTGATTTGGCTAATGTGTATTTAGAAAATAACCAAATGTCTGAAGCACAAGCTATTTACGATAGTTTACCCGCCAATATTCAAACTGATCCTGAAGGAATTGCGCTGCAATATCAATTGGATTTATTGAGTGTGATTGTCGATGCACCAAGTTTGGAACAGTTGCAGCAAATGGTGGCCAGTGATGATAAAAACTTACAAGCTTTGCATCAATTGGCAGTGCGAAAAGTGGTTATAGGTGAATATGAACAAGCTATGGCGGATTTTTTAACTTTGATGAAACGTAATCGTAAATTTGAACAAGATGCGGGGCGCAAAGGTTTAGTTTCGGTATTTGCGATTTTAGGTAATCAAAATGAATTAGTGAAACGCTATCGCAGCAAAATGTCTTCTTTATTATATTAAGCCTGTCTTATATTTCGATAGGGCGCTGCTTGTTAGACAATAGTCGATTCCTTATTCATGGTTGGACTGCTAATCCTTGAAAGACTGGCAGTCTCAACACATAAAATACAGCAAAGCCGTGAACGAATATTTATAAAGCAGCTAAATTACCCTTTTGTTCTAACCATGTTTTTCGATCAGATGCGCGTTTTTTCGCTAACATCATATCCATGATTAAATCCGTTTCTGCGGCCTGATCTAAACCAAGTCGAAGCAAACGCCGCGTGTCCACTGCCATTGTGGTCTCACGTAATTGCAAAGGATTCATTTCACCCAAACCTTTGAAACGTTGCACATTGACTTTGCCTTTTTTCTTTTCAGCACTAATACGATCTAAAACACCCTGTTTTTCTTCATTATTCAGCGCGTAATATACCGTGTTGCCTATATCAATTCGATACAATGGTGGCATCGCCACATAAATATGTCCAGCCATCACCACATTAGGAAAATGTTTAACAAATAAAGCACATAACAACGTCGCAATGTGTGCTCCATCTGAATCCGCATCGGCTAAAATACAAATCTTACCATAACGCAATTGGCTTAAATCTTCACTCTTTGGCTCAACACCTAATGCCACCGCAATATCATGCACCTCTTGAGAAGCCAGCACTTGGTTAGTATCCACTTCCCACGTATTTAAAATCTTTCCACGTAAAGGCAAAATGGCTTGAAAATGCTTGTCACGCGCTTGTTTTGCAGAACCACCCGCCGAATCACCTTCCACTAAAAATAGTTCAGTTTGATTCACATCTTGTGAGGTACAATCCGCTAATTTTCCCGGTAAGGCAGGCCCCGAGGTGGCTTTTTTACGCACCACTTTTTTGCTGTTTTTTAAACGTTTTTGCGCCGCAGCCACAATCAGTTCAGCAATTTGTTCCCCTGTTTCCACATGCTGATTTAGCCATAAACTAAACGCATCCCGCACCACACCAGACACAAATGCAGCACAAGCCCGAGAGGATAAACGTTCTTTAGTTTGCCCAGAAAATTGTGGGTCTGCCATTTTCACCGATAAAACATAAGCACAACGTTCCCAAATATCCTCAGGTGCAAGCTTAACCCCACGTGGCAATAAATTGCGATAATCACAAAATTCCCGAATTGCTTCTAACAAGCCGCTACGCAAGCCATTTACATGTGTGCCACCTTGGGCTGTGGGAATTAAATTGACATAACTTTCAGTGATTAAATCACCTTCTTCCACCCATAATAAGGCCCAATCAACCGCCTCAGTCTCAGCGGAAAAAGTGCCGATAAAAGGCTTTTCAGGCAAAATAATATGACTTAGGTAGTTTTCTGCTAAATAGCTGTTAATCCCCTGTTGATAGCACCAAGAGTATTTTTCTGAAGTCTGTTCATTACTAAAATTAACCGTTAAGCCTGTACATAACACCGCTTTGGCTTTAAGTAAGTGCATCAAATGCGCAACCGCAAATTTAGCCGAGTCAAAATAGCTGGGATTAGGTAAAAACCGAATCATCGTACCCGTATTGCGTTTGGAAACGGTATCGATTTCGGTTAATTCTGAGGTTTTCTCGCCATTAGCTAATGTCATCTGATAGACTTTGCCATTACGCTTAATGGTGATTTCTAAATGATTGGATAGCGCGTTAACCACCGACACGCCCACACCATGCAAACCGCCAGAATATTGATAATTTTTATTGGAAAACTTACCGCCTGCATGTAAGCGAGTTAAAATCAATTCAACGCCACTCACGCCTTCCTCAGGATGAATATCAACAGGCATTCCGCGTCCGTTATCTTTCACCGTGACGGAATGATCTAAATGGAGGATCACATCAATTTGATTAGCATGACCTGCAAGAGCTTCGTCCACACTGTTGTCAATGACTTCTTGAGCTAAATGGTTAGGGCGGCTGGTATCGGTGTACATGCCGGGCCGTTTTCTTACCGGATCTAGCCCCGTAAGTACTTCGATGGCATCAGCGTTGTAAGTGTCACTCATGAACTAATTCTCATTGCGTTTCGGCTTCGATTTCTGCCTAGTAAAGGGTTAATTGGAAGCACGGAATTTTTCTGCGACCCAATAGTATTTTATCGCTTATTTTGGCCAATTCTTGATAGGAAGAAGTCAAACATGAGAGGTACTTCATGTTCGAAACCGTCATAGCTATGGCTACCATTCTCATGCACTACACATTGATCTGGCCCAAACTTTTCGAGCGCCTGTCGATAGTCTAGTGTCTCATCTCCTTTCTGCAAGAAGACTTTGAAATTTTTCGGCTGAGACAGCGCCTCGACCTCTATTCGTCTAAGC
>JADGDW010000097.1 GCA_016744725.1 Candidatus Albibeggiatoa sp. nov. BB20
ATATTTTATTCAATCCTGATACAAAAAAACTATGTATAATTGACTTTGGGATTTCTTGCCTACTCCCACGTGAAAATCCAAGTTTAAAAAATCAAAATCAACTCGAAGGCACTTTAGCTTATTTATCTCCAGAACAAACAGGGCGTATGAATCGGACACTGGATTATCGAACCGACTTTTATGCTTTAGGTGTGACTTTTTACGAATTACTCACCCACCGTCTGCCATTTGACACTGAAGATGCGATTGAATTAATCCATAGCCATTTAGCAAAATATCCTGTTGAACCTAAGCAGCTCAATGCCAATATTCCGCAACCCATTTCTGATATTGTGATGAAATTGATGGAAAAAATGGCAGAAAATCGTTATCAAAGTGCTTGGGGTATTAAAACAGATTTAGAATACTGTAAACAAGAACTTGAACACCATAGCGAAATTGACCCAACTTTCAAAATTGCTCAGCAAGATATTTCCTACCGCCTACAATTACCGCAAAAATTATATGGCCGGGAACATGAAATTCAGTCATTACTCACTGCATTTGATAATGCCACCTTTGGTGAAAGTCAAATCATGTTAGTGACGGGTTATGCTGGTGTGGGCAAATCATCTTTAGTTCAAGAATTATACAAACCGATTACCGCAAAACGTGGCTATTTCGTGTCAGGTAAATTTGACCAATTCCAAAGAAATACCCCTTATTCAGCTATTGTGGCCGCTTTTCGTAATTTAATTCAACAACTGCTTACAGAGTCAGAAGATAGTTTAGAAATATGGCGTGATAAATTAGATAGGGCCCTTAGTTTGCAGGCTCAAGTCATTATTGATGTGATTCCAGAATTAAAATTAATTATGGGGCAACAGCCGCCTGTTGAATGTTTGAATGCCAATGAAACCCAAGCTCGTTTTCACCAATTATTCAAATGTTTCATGCAGTTATTTTGTCAACCTGAACATCCTTTAGCGGTTTTTTTAGATGATTTACACTGGGCTGATTCTGCTAGTTTAGACTGGATTAGCATGATTATGCGCGAAAGTGAATATTTATTCCTGATTGGTGCATACCGAGAAAATGCAATCAGTCCAGCACACCCATTAATGCTGTGTATCAATGAGATGGAACAGCATGATACCGTGGTTAAAAATATCAATTTAGAGACCCTTAGTTTACAAAATGTAAATAGTTTTGTGGCTGATTCCCTCAATACCCCATTAGATAAAACCTATCCGTTGGCTGCGTTGGTGATGCAGAAAACCCAAGGTAATCCATTCTTTATGAATGAGTTTTTAAAATCCTTGTACAGTGAAAACTTCCTGGATTTTGACTGGCAGCATTTTGAGTGGCGTTGGGATACTCAAAAAATTGCAGAATGTGAAATTACTGAAAATGTCGTTGCGATTCTAACTAAAAAACTGAAACAGCTACCCAATGAATTACAAGAGATTTTACAACGCGCGGCTTGTATTGGTAATCAATTTCAGCTCAAAACTTTAGCTCTGGTCTGCGAAGCTGAATTTGAACATTTATTACTGCAAATTAACTTAGCAATTCAGGAAGGGGTTTTAATCCAGACCTTACACAGCGACGATGTCAGCTTATCTGAATATGCTTTTGTACATGACCGTGTACAGCAAGCGGTTTATCTAATGATTGAACCCAATTTCAAACAAATTACCCATTGGCAAGTCGGACAATTACTGTTAGAAAATATCAGCCCTGAACAGCGTGAACAATACGTTTTCACCATTGTCGACCAACTCAATATTGGGATTGATCCCAAAGATTATTTTCCAATGTTACCTTTGTTTGAGATGGACATTTTTGCTAGTCAAATCTATTTGGCAGAATTAAATTACAAAGCAGGTAAAAAAGCCAAAGATGCAACGGCTTATGTTTCCGCATTTGATTATTTTTATATTGCGATTCAATTGCTAACCAAAGAGCGTTGGCATTCTCATTATGCGCTTTCTTTAAATATTTATGAGCAAGCCATTGATACCGCTTATTTAAGCAGTCATTTCGATGAAGTTGATGAATTATCACAGGTGGTATTTGAACACGCTCATCATTTATTAGATAAAATTAAAACCTATGAAGTGAAGATTTTAGCGGACGTTGCGCGTGATGAGCCATTAGCTGCAATTAATATTGGTTTAGAGATTTTGGCCTTATTAGGGGAAAAATTCCCAAAACAACCTAAAAGATGGCATCTGCTTAAAAATTATGTCACCACTCGTTGGGTAGTCCGCGATAAAACCATTGAAAGTCTTATCAATCGTCCTCAGATGACTGATAAAAATAAACTGGCAGCGATGCGGATTATGGCAAGAATTACCGTTGCGTCTTATTCTGCCAACCCAGAGTTAATGCCGCTGCTCGCCATGCGTATGATATCATTGTCTGTGCGCTATGGTGTGACTCAAGAAGCACCCATTGCCTATGTAACTTATGGTCAGTTTTTATGCAGTTCAATCCAAAATATTGAAGATGGCTATCGTTTTGGACAATTAGCCTTAGATTTATTAAATAAATATCCGCTTTTTAAAGCCCAAACTTTATTTTCATTTCATACCTTCATTTCTCACAGTAAAAGGCATGTTAAGCAAACTCTTAAACCGCTATTGCAAGCCTATCAAAGTGGTTTAGAAACCGCCGATTTAGAATTTGCTAGCCGTTCAATTTTTATTCATTGTAGCCATTCATTTGCCTTGGGTTTAGAGCTGACTGTATTAGAGCAAGAAATGCGTTCTTATGAAGATGTGGTGAAACAATTAGGCCAAAATATTGTATTACACCGGATTCAAATTTTCCGTCAAATGGTGTTAAACCTCACGGGGCAAAGTGAAAAACTATGTACTTTAGTTGGGCGGGCTTATAACGAAAATGAATCATTACCTCACTTGATTGCAGCCAATGACCGTAGCGCGATTTGCTGGGTTCATTTACATAAAATGGTGTTATGCTATTTATTTCGTGATTTAGCGGGTGCAGTGCAAAATGCGAAACAAGCTGAGATTTATCTTGATGGGCTGGGTGCGATGTTGTACGAGCCTGTGTTTTATTTTTATGATTCTTTGATTAAAGTGGCGATTGCTGAAAGAGCATCTAAATCTAAGAAAATGCAACTGTTATGGCAAGTATGGCAAAACCAGCAAAAGTTGAATAAATGGAAAAAACAAGCCCCAATGAATCATTTGCATAAGTATTATTTAGTGGAGGCAGAGCGTCATCGTTTACTAGGCAATGCGGCCAAAGCCATGACTTATTACAACGAAGCGATTCATTTAGCCCAAGACAATAATTATCCGAATGAAGTAGCATTAGCCAATGAATTGGCAGGTCTATTTTTCCTCGACCAAAGCCAACAGAAAATTGCCCAAGTGTATTTGCGTGAAGCCCATTATATGTATCAAAAATGGGGCGCGGCTGCAAAAGTGCAGGATTTAGAAGCACAATATTTACCCTTAATTCATCAGTCTACAGCACCGCAACACAATAAATCCGATGCAATTACAACCACAACAATCCATGCGACTTTGAATTCTGGTGAAGGTTCAGGCATTAACTTGGATTTAGACAGTGTTTTAAAAGCGTCTCAAGCGATTGCAGGTGAGATTGTATTGGATAGTTTATTAGAAAATTTGATGAAAATCGTGGTTGAAAATGCGGGGGCTGAACGTGGTGTATTGTTGCTCAATCAAGAAGGGCAATTAGTGGTTGAAGCGGAAAATGAAATTCATAAAAACGAAGTTAAAGTATTGCAATCCTTGCCATTGAATCAAGCTAAGTTACCAAAAACATTGATTAATTTTGTGGCGCGGATGAAAGAAAGTGTGGTGTTGCATAATGCGTATGAGGAAGGTCAATATACTCGTGATAGTTATGTAATTCAGCATAAGAGCCAATCGATTTTATGTACGCCTTTACTGCACCAAGGTAAATTAGTCGGTATTTTATATTTAGAAAATCAATTAATGGCGCATACTTTTACTCCACAGCGGTTGGAGTTATTAAATCTATTATCCTCACAAATCACAATTTCAATTGAAAATGCCCATTTATATACTAATATGAGTTTGCTTAATCAAGCTTATGAGCGTTTTGTACCACGTGAGTTCTTGAGCTTATTGGATAAACAAAGTGTGATGGATGTACGCTTAGGCGATCAGGTTGAGAAAGAAATGAGTATTTTGTTTTCAGATATTCGTGACTTTACGACAATTTCTGAGCAAATGCCACCGCAAGAAAACTTTGATTTTATTAATGCCTTTCTTAGTCGGATGGAACCCAATATTTTAGACTTCAATGGTTTTATTGATAAATATATTGGCGATGCGATTATGGCTTTGTTTCCAACCAATGCCGACGACGCACTGCAAGCGGCGATTGATATGTTAATCACTTTGAATGAATATAATAAAACCCGTGGTCGTCCCGGTCGTCCTGTAATTAGAATTGGGATTGGGATTCATACGGGCCAATTGATGTTAGGCACGGTTGGTGGCCGCAGTCGTATGGATGGAACGGTGATTTCTGATGCGGTGAACTTAGCTTCACGAATTGAAGGCCTGACTAAAACCTATGGTACGTCATTGTTGATTACAGAACATACTTATCATAAATTGAGCGATCCATCACAGTATAAAATTCGGATGATTGATCGAGTGCGGGTCAAAGGCAAATCAGAAGCGGTCACAGTTTATGAGGTGTTTGATGCTGATGCGCAGCATATTATTAATTTAAAACAGAATACATTTAAAACATTTGAACTGGGCCTTAAGTTTTATCATGAGCAAGAGTTAACACTGGCGTGTGATTATTTTGAGCAAGTCTTATCTGACAATCATGACGATAATGTTGCAAAAGTGTATATGGAACGCTGCAAATTAGGTTCAGTCGAGAATTAAATATAAAAGCGGTGTGGGTTTGTAAATGGGACAGCATTGTATAGTCGTTTTATTTTAAAGTGATACAAGACTGGCAGTCCTCAATTTTAAAACTGATTGATATTTAAACCAATGTTCCACAGTTAACGAAATTTTTGGATTATTTTCAATATGGTTTCACAGGTTTAGATTTCCCATTCTGCAACTTTCAAAAGAAAAAACTAAAATAAACTTTTTTTTAAATTATATGCGGAATGTCGGTTTAAAGTATAAAAGGACTGCCAGTCCTAACATACAAACTAAAACTGACTATACATGTCTATCAAACAATGATTTCTAAAGAATACAAATCAAAGTTCGTATTCCTTGATATAATCAGATGAGTTAAAAAGCGATACTGAAATAAAGCTGTTGGAGTTCTGTACCCCATAATAAGGTAAGCCAACCTGCTCCTGCGAGAAAAGGGCCAAATGGTATTGGTATATTTTTATCACGTCCTAAAATCAATATCAGCCCAACTCCAATCACTGAACCCACAAGCGAAGAGAGCAAAATAATGGTAGGTAAAGCCTGCCAACCTAACCATGCACCGAGTAAAGCCAATAGCTTAAAATCACCATGCCCCATACCTTCTTTGCCTGTGAAGAGCTTAAATATCCAGTAAAATGACCACAACGATAGATAACCTGCGATTGCGCCAATGATGCTGGCTTCTAAGCTGGTAAAGCCTTGAAAAAATAGATTAAATATAATACCTAACCATAAAAGAGGTAAAATAATTTGATCGGGTAGTAATTGATGGTCAAAATCTATCGCACTGGCGGCTAATAAAGCCCATGTAAAGATCAGCACAAAGATTAAACTGACCCCATAGCCTAACTGCCAGCACACGATTAAACCTAAAAAAGCGGTGAAAAACTCAATGAGAGGGTAACGAAACGAAATGCCTGTTTTACAACTAGAACAGCGACCTGCTAAAAAGAGATAACTTAAAATAGGGATATTTTCCCAAAAACAGATGCGATGTTGACAATGAGGGCAATGTGAACCGGGGGTATTTAAGTTGAATTTCTTGGGTTTATCTTCGCTACAACTGTCATCAGACAAAGATAAATACTCTTGGCATTGCTGCCTCAATTCGTTGAACATCATAACGGGCAGCCGATGAATCACCACATTTAAAAAGCTACCAACGACCAAGCCAACCAAGCCCACGGTAAAATATAGCATCATCGGCTCGTGTTCTAAGGTGAAGAAAAATAAACGAACAGTTGAACCTAGTTCAGCTATAAAATCCATAAAATTATCCTAAATACAGACTCTGAAATCTAAAATGAAAAAAAGACTTAAATAACTTCACCCATTTTAAAGATAGGCATATACATCGCTAATACTAAGCCACCAATAACAACACCTAAGAAAGCCATAATCATTGGTTCCATCATTGCACTAATTTTCTCAACTATGGCATCTACTTCTTCTTCATAATAATCAGCAACTTTAGCGAGCATTTTATCAATCGCACCAGATTCTTCACCAATCTGCACCATTTGTACGACCATATTAGGCCATACATCCCCACAATCCCGCATACTGTCTGCTAACGCGGTTCCTGTTGATATGTCATTTTTCATTTTCATCACCGCATCATAATACACAATATTACCTGTCGCACCAGCAACGGAATCCATGGCCTCAACCATTGGTGTACCTGCTGCAAACATGGTTGACATAGTACGGGCAAAACGTGCAATGGAGGATAAACGGATTAATGCACCAAAGACGGGCAGTTTTAGGGACAATCGCTGCATTGCATCATTGAATTTCTTGGATTTTTTATTAGCTTGTTGAAATGCAGTCTTAAGTGCAAAAACCACAACTAATACATGCAGCCAGTACGCTTTTAATAAATCAGACAAATACACTACAAACGCGGTTAAGGCTGGAAGATCAGCACCAAAACCAGAGAATAAATCAGCGAATACAGGAACAACAAAAATAAGCAAAATCGCACTCACACCAGCAGCAACGATAAGAATCGAAACGGGATAACTCAAAGCACCCTTAATTTTTTTCTTAATTGCTTCTGATTTTTCTTTGTAAGTCGCTACTTTATTAAGCAATGATTCTAAAATACCCGCTTGTTCACCTGCTTCAACAAGATTGCAGAATAAGGTGTCAAATTGATCTGGATATTTACGCAACGCATCTGCTAATGTGCCACCTGCTTCAATATCGGCTTTTAATGCCATAATCAATTTCTGCATTCTTGGGTTTTCATGCCCTTCCCCAACAATATCAAACGATTGCAGTAAGGGTACACCTGATTCCATCATGGTGGTTAGTTGGCGGGCAAATAAGGAAATATCTGAGGGAGTAATAGGTTTTCCACCACCGCCACCAAATAGGGCTTTAGGCTTTTTCTTTACCTTAATACCTAGAATTCCTTCACGGCGTAACATTGCTTTGACAATAGTTTCACTTTTGGCAGCACGCTCGCCTTTTACTTTTTTGCCTGTTTTATCTTTGCCTTCCCAGACAAACATGACGGAAGTATCTTTTTTGTCAGCCATGTTTTATTCCTTAGTGACAACACGGTTAATTTCTTCAAGTGAGGTGACACCCTCAATTGCTTTCTTTAAGCCTGATTTACGTAAATCAGGAATGCCCTCTTTTTCAGCCTGATCGGCTAAATCTACCGCATTTTTGCCTTCCATAATCAAGCGTTTCATTGCTTCTGAAATAGGCATTACTTGATAGATACCAACCCGCCCTTTATAGCCAAGCCCATTACATTTTTCACAACCACCGGGGCGTATTGCATAAAGTTTAAAATCAGGGTCTTTTAATTGTGCTTCGGTAAAGCCCTCACCTTTGAGTGTTGCCTCAGGAATTTTTTGTTCTTCTTTACAATGTGGGCATAATCGCCGCGCTAAACGTTGTGCCATAATCAAGTTGACTGAAGAGGCAATCGCAAATGCAGGCAAGCCCATATCAATCATACGAGTCAGGGTTTGGGGCGCATCATTGGTATGCAGTGTTGACATTACCATGTGACCCGTACTTGCCGCTTTAATCGCAATACCACCTGTATCATAGTCACGAATCTCACCCACAAGAATAATGTCAGGGTCTTGCCGTAAGAACGCTTTCAGGGCCTTAGCAAAGTTCATCCCAGTTTTTTCATCTACTTGTACCTGATTCACACCCGGTAAGTTAATTTCCACAGGGTCTTCTGCGGTTGAGATGTTAACCGACTCTTTGTTTAAAATATTAATCCCTGTATACAGCGATACTGTTTTACCACTACCCGTAGGCCCTGTAACCAACACCATACCATAAGGTTTAGCTAAAGCTTCTAAATATAAGCGTTTTTGCTCATCTTCATAACCTAATTTATCAATATCTAAGTTGGCAGCAGATGAGTCCAAAATCCGCATCACCACTTTTTCGCCCCATAATACGGGCATGGTGCTGACACGGAAATCGATAGATTTATTTGCTGAGAGCTTTAATTTAATCCGACCATCTTGTGGCACGCGGCGTTCAGATACATCTAAACGTGACATGACTTTAATCCGCGCCGAAATTTTGCGCTGCAAACTAATCGGTGGGTTTGCTACAATTCGTAAAATACCATCCACCCGAAAACGGACGCGGAAAAATTTTTCATAGGGTTCAAAATGTAAATCTGACGCACCCATTTTAATCGCATCAAGCAACATTTTATTCACAAATTTAACAATCGGCGCGTCTTCAACCGCCTCTTTATCATCTTCCTCTTTCTTATCGTCTTGCTCATCCTCTAACTCAATATCGTTCAGACCATCTTCTAAGTCCTTCATCGTATCATCAAATAATTCTAGTGACCGTTCAATGACTTTTGTTAATTTATCATCTTCTACAATCACCGCTTCGGTATTCATTTTAGTGTGAAACCGAATATCATCTAATGCCGCTAAATTCGTCGGATCAGACATTGCCACAAACATACGATTGCCACGCTTAAAAATAGGTAATGCAGAATATTGTTTGAGCAATCTTTCATCAATACTCTTAATCATGTCTGGATTGAGTTCTATGCTATCTATGTCGACTAGAGGTGCGCCAAATTCCTCGGCTGCAGCACGAGCGACATCCCGGCTTGGGGCTAAGTTGTTTTTCACAACATAGGATACAAAGGGCGTGCGTTCAGCTAAAGCTTTTTCAAATGCAGCTTCAGCATCTTCTTCACTTAGTAATTTTTCATTGACTAATTTACGCGCCAATCCGGTTAAAATAATTTTTGATTTGGAAACTGCCATACGCGCTCTACCCGAATGCTTTAAACCAATTAGGCCTAACTATAGTATATTTTTAAGTGAAACTGCACATTGATTTGGTTCATCTCTGCATTATTATAACTAGTATGCAAGATTCATTACCGTTTATTTATTGTGTTTTCTAGCTGTTACAGCCTGTCTGTTATGATTTATACAACAACTGTAACTTCAATTACATCAAGCTTGGTTAAGAAAATTTTTTAACAAATCATGTCCATGCTGAGTAAGGATTGATTCAGGATGAAATTGTACACCTTGTATTGAGAAATGTTTATGACGCATACCCATAATTTCATCCCGTTGCCCATTCTCAGTTTGTGTCCATGCCGTCACTTCCAAATCTGAGGATAAACTGTCACTCGCCACCACAAGCGAATGATAGCGGGTTGCGATAAATGGATTATCTAAACCTTTAAAAATACCTTGATTATTATGATAAATCGGAGAGGTTTTACCGTGCATAATTTGGTTTGCATGAATAATTTTTCCATAGAATGCTTGAGCGATACTTTGATGGCCTAAACATACTCCTAAAATCGGTATTTTACCCGCAAACTGCTGAATCGTTGCGATAGAAATGCCTGCTTGTGAAGGTGTACACGGACCAGGTGATACAACAATGTAGTCAGGTGCAAGTTCGCTAATGGCTTCAACACTGATTTGGTCGTTGCGAACCACTTTAACTTCAGCTTTTAGCTCACCCAAATATTGGACTAAGTTGTATGTAAAAGAGTCATAATTGTCTATCATTAATAACATATTGCTGTCCTTAGCTTCAAACAGGTATATATTTTATTGCCTGAATTTTGTGTAGGTTATTATTTTAGCCTAAGCATTCTTAATAGATTAGTCGCCAGCAAGAAAAATATAATAATATCATCGCAATTCATATATTCATGCTCACTATTATATCAATACCGTCGTGATTAAGGTGTAATTTCGGAATAATCAGTCTGTCTAAACGGTGTAGATTGAGAAATAAAATGATTATCTAGTGATTCAATCCCAAGAACTTGATAGTGTTTCATGCTGCAAATGCTGTTTTCAACAAAAATTAGGTTGGAAGCAATAGGAGTAATATACGTGTGATAGGTTATGACAATACTCATGCAATAAAGCCTAAAAGCAAGAAATATGCAGCAAAACGGACTGTTTGGGATCATAAACACCTTCAAAAGACAGTTGAGGCTTATGAATTTGAGTCTGCTGGGCAGTTGCTTGAAGATTTCTGGGAAAGTGTTAATCAATTTATAGAGGAAAAATAATGAATAGCGAAGTCATGAAAATAGGTATTTTATCAAAACAAGATTATATGAATAGAACAATTGCCATAGCAAAAGGTGAATATAAGCCTAAGCAAGATGAGCCTAAAGTATGGTTTGAATCAATAGAAGCCGTTGTAAAGGTATTAAATCAAGAAAATCGAATACTTTTAAAGTTAATAGATAAGCACAACCCTCATTTTATTGCTGAGTTAGAAAAAATCAGCCATCGCAGCAAATCAACTTTATCAAAAGCTTTAAAATTACTCGAACGGCGTGGCATTGTTCAGCTTTGCAGAGAAAAAGGAAAAATTATACCTAAGGTACAAGCAACGCATTTTAAGGTCGAATTAACGTTTTGACGAACCTGCCAAAATAGAATTTTAAAGGGGCATGGGCGCATTTTATCGACTGACCAGCGTGATTTTGGTGTGTATCGTTGGGAGCAAACTTATCCATTTGTTAATTTGATGTTTCCTTAAGTTCATCAAAAAATTAAACACGGAATATTATGAAAATTTATATGGATGCTTGTTGTTTCAATCGCCCTTTTGATGAGCAAAGCAATTTAAGAGTAAAAATAGAAGCAGAGGCAATTAAAACAATATTAACAATTTGTGAAGAAGGTTCATGGCAATTGATAAGCAGTCAAGCACTTGAGTTTGAAATAGGTAATACAACTGATGAAATTAAAAAAATGCAAATGTTATTTATGTTAGACAATGCAGTGTCTATAATTCAGTTAGTACCCAGCATTATTGATAGAGCAAAATATTTTGAAACTAAAGGGATTACTGCTTTTGATGCGATGCACTTAGCCTGTGCTGAAACACAAGCAGATATTTTTTTGACCGTTGATGATAAGTTTTTAAGAAAAGCACAGAAATTAAGTTCTTTAGCAGTTAACAATCCTTTGAACTGGTTAAGTGAGGTGTTGTAATGGATACAAATCAAAAAGCAGATTATGAAATTAGACAGTTAGGTTTTCAGGCTTTAAATAAAGAATTAGGTCATGTTGGTGCATTGCGTTTTATGCAGCAGTTTAGCCGTGGAGAGGGAAATTATGTTGAAGACCGTCACCAATGGCAGCAGCATTATTCTGTAGATAGTTTAGCCCAAGCAATTATGCAGTCTGAAACAAAAAACTAAACTGACTAAAATAGGGAGACATCTACTAACTAGCGCAATTTCGGTGTGTATCGTTGGAAGTAAACTTATCCATTTGTTAATTTGATGTTTCCTTAATATAGAGGTTTTAATGATATGGATTATTTGGTGAGCTTTCTACAAGTGGCATTATCGAATGAGCTTGCTGTAGTAATGCTAGTCGCTATTGGAACAGCAGTTTCTATACTTAGATTCTCTTTAAAATACCTTGAAAATAAAAATGAAGAGGCAACAGATAAATATTCTAATGTCATAGATGATCTAAATATAGCTAAAGGTAATGATACTAATCAAACTAATACTGCTGCCAAAGATCACAAAACTCAAATTTTAAATATTCTACAAATGACAGATGGTAAATATATAGAGGTATTGATACATGTTCAAAATTTAAAAGGTAGACTTAATATTCAACTGGCTAATTTATCTAGTAATAGAAATCTAAATTTATTAATTGGACTTACTGCAACGATAATCGCAATTATGCTATTAGTTGTATTTGTTTTTATTGAGACAAAACCAACAGACTTAAAAATGCTAGCTTTTCATTATGGAACAAGATTTTCTATAGTTATCTTTGTTGAAATTTTCGCATTATTCTTTTTACGCCTTTACAAAACAAACCTCTTTGAAATTAAATACTTTCAAAATGAACTTACCAATATTGATTGTAAAATCATTGCATTAAAAACAGCCATATACCTTGATGATAAAACAGCAATCAGAGCAATATTAAAAGAACTATCCAATACAGAACGAAATCATTTACTTAAAAAAGGTGAAACAACTGTTGAGCTGGAAAGAGTCAAAATTGAAAAAAATGAATCTAAACAGCTTTTAGAAAATTTAATGAAATTACTTCAAGAAAAGAAGAATAAGTAATTTAAGTTATATCTTTAAAGATTCACTACTTTTCCTTTTTTTATTAATCTAACTCCTTGTCACACTCCTCAATTGGCGTATTCATCCCTTCAACAATAGAATCTTTCATCTTTGGAATAGATGATAAATATTGGGTTTCTTCAAATCCGCTTTTATCATTTCCCTGTTTAGCATATTTAAACAAAATAAAATCCACATAATCCTCTATTTCAGTCAATAATTCAGGTGGCAACTGATTAATTTTGTCATGTATAGATAAAACATTCATCAGATTTCTCCTTGTATTTTGAAATATTATGATAAATCTAATTATATCCAAACACTACAAAAAAACACCATAAACCCCTCCTTTTATAAACCATAAGTAAAATTTATGGACACGTAGAATTATTCAAATTGTGTTTTATGCTTAACCCTTGTTAAATGTGACAAAGCCGTGACAATTTTAGGTTTTGCGAGACTTTCCTAACCTAAGTTAAATAATTAACGCTTTTTCTTATCATATCACTCAATAACAAGAGGTTGCATCTTATGGCAAAAACCAGTCAAGCCGCAAAACCTCTACCGAAATTTGAAGACCACAGTAAACAAGAAACCAAGTACACCACGTGCTACATGTGTGCTTGTCGTTGTGGCATCAAAGTGACGATAGAGGACAATAAAGTTCGTTTTATCCAAGGCAATCGTGACCATCCTGTCAACCATGGTGTGCTGTGTGCCAAGGGTAATGCGGGGATTATGAAACAACAATCTCCAGCAAAATTGCGTAAACCTTTATTAAGAAAGCAAAATGCTGAACGTGGTCAAGCCGAATTTGAAGAAATCTCTTGGGATAAAGCCTTAGATATTTTAACCGAGCGTTTACAAAAAATTCGTGAAACTGACCCGAAAAAACTCGCCTACTTCACGGGTCGTGACCAAATGCAAGCCCTCACAGGATTATGGTCAAGCCAATTCGGTACGATTAACTGGGCGGCACACGGTGGATTCTGTTCCGTCAACATGGCAGCGGGTGGTTTATACACCATGGGTCATGCGTTCTGGGAATTCGGCGACCCCGATTGGGATAGAACCAAATACTTTATGATGTGGGGTGTGGCAGAAGATCATGCTTCCAATCCTATCAAAATCGGTATCGAAAAATTAAAACGTAACGGCGGTAAATTCGTTGCGATTAATCCTGTACGTACTGGCTATCAAGCGGTAGCGGATGAATGGGTCGGAATTCGCCCCGGAACTGATGCGATGCTTGCCTTGTCGATGATTCATGTCTTATTGCAAAACGAACAATTTGATTGGGAATTCTTAATCCGTTACACCAACGCGCCATATTTAGTGGTCAACACACCGGGGCAAAAAGGTGATGGTCTGATTTTACGCAATGAAGACGGACAAGCATTAGCGTGGGATTTGGATAAAGAAGATTTTGTTGATGCAACTCAAATCGACATTAAACCTGCATTATTCTGGGAAGGCAAAACCGCTGAAGGTACGCCTGTTCGCACTTCAATGAGTATTTTAGCCGAGAAATATTTAGACAGCGAATATTCACCTGCAAATGCAGAAAAAGTCTGTGGTGTGCCTGCGGAACAAATCGAGCGTTTAGCGTTAGAAATGGCACATATTGCCTTTAAAGAAACCATTACCGTCGACGTAGAATGGACAGATTGGGCAGGTCGTAAACATGATAAATTCATCGGTCGCCCTGTTTCTATGCACGCGATGCGCGGAATTTCAGCTCACTCCAACGGTTTCCAAACTTGTCGCGCCTTACATTTCTTACAAATTTTATTAGGCACAATTGATGTTCCGGGCGGTCATTTAGCCAAAGCCCCATATCCAAAACACATTCCACCGGGGATTAAACCAGCCAAAGACTGTGCGCCAAACACGCCGTTAAGTTCTCCGCCATTGGGTTTCCCAACTTGCCCAGAAGATTTAGTCATTGATGAAGACGGTAATCCTAAACGGATTGATAAAGCCTATTCATGGGATGCACCGATGTCCAGTCATGGCATGATGCACATGGTCATCACTAATGCGTGGAAAGGCGACCCGTACCGAATTGACACTTTAATGATGTTTATGGCGAATATGTCGTGGAACTCGACTATGAATACGTCTGAAATCATGAAAATGTTGGCGGATAAAGATGAAGACGGTGAGCATAAAATCCCATTTATCGTCATTTCTGATGCGTTCCATTCTGAAATTGTTAACTACGCGGATTTGGTATTGCCTGATACAACTTATTTAGAACGTTTCGACACGGTTTCGATGCTTGATCGTCCGATTTCTGAACCTCATGCGGCGTGTGATTCGATTCGTCATGCGGTATTGACTCCTGATCGTGATGTGCGTCCATGGCAAGAAGTGCAAGTTGATTTAGCAACCCGTTTGAAATTCCCCGCATTTACCAATGAAGACGGTACGCCGAAATTCAAAGATTACAAAGACTTCATCATTAATTATGAAAAAGCCCCCGGTATTGGTTTCTTAGCAGGTTGGCGCGGCAAAGATGGTAAAAGCCATTTACGTGGTGAACCGAATCCAAATCAATGGGAAGCCTATATTGAAAATGGTGCGTTCTTTAAATATGAGTTGCCAGAACACATGCGGTTCTATCGTTTTGCCAATAAAGATTATTTAGAAATGTCGAAAGAAGTGGGCTGGAATGGTTCGGCTGACCAAATCGTGATTGAGTTGTATTCTGAAACTTTGCAGCGTTTTCGTTTAGCGGGTCAAGGTTTATACGATGGTCCAATGCCAACTAAAGAAGAGCATAAACAACGCTTAATAACTTATTTCGACCCATTGCCATTCCATTACACACCATTGGAAGAGCAGCGGATTGATACTGAAGAATACCCATTCCATGCGGTGAATCAACGCCCAATGTATATGTATCACTCTTGGGATTCGCAAAATGCGTGGTTACGCCAAATTACCGCGCAAAACTATTTATTCATGAATCGTCAAAAAGGCGAGGAAATGGGTATTGAGGATAAATCATGGGTTTGGGTTGAATCTCATAATGGCAAAATCCGTGTACAAATAAAATTGATGGAAGGGGTTGAGCCTAATACGGTTTGGACGTGGAATGCGATTGGTAAACAGTCGGGCGCGTGGGGTTTGAAACCTGATGCGGATGAGTCACAAAAAGGCTTCTTGATGAATCATTTGATTTCTGAATTGTTGCCACCCAAACAAGGTGAAATGGAGATTACCAACTCTGATCCAATTACGGGACAAGCGGCTTGGTATGACTTGAAAGTGAAAATTTACCCAGCGCATGAAGGTGATGAAGGTAGCGATCCACAATTTGCAACCATTAAACCGATTCCAAATGCGACAACACCTGACCATGTTAAACAGCATAAAGGTCAAGACGTAGGTCGTTATCAAACCCATGAGGCGGTGAATTTAAAACGTCCTTTAGGGGATATTTTGACACGGGGTAAGAAGTAGCATCTGAAGGTGTTTTCAAAATAACTCGTTACTGCGCTCCGCGTCGTGAGTTTAAAACGCAGAGCGTTTAAGCTGTATTCCAACGGAGACCGTTGGAACAAGTTAACAAGTTAACAAGTTAACTCGTTACTGCGCTCCGCGTGGTAATGCAGTTTAGACGCTCTGCGTCGCGAGTTTAAAACGCAGAGCGTTTAAGCTGTATTCCAACGGAGACCGTTGGAACAAGTTGCAATATAACGTTATATTTGAAAACTCTTGGAAAGCATAACAATTTAGATGTATCGCGTTGACAAAATCCGCCTACATCAAAGCCATTTCTGAGGTCAACACAAATGAAATTAGGTTTAGTGATAGATTTAGACGTTTGCGTCGGGTGTCATGCCTGCGCCGTCGCTTGTAAACAATGGAATACATCGGGTACGACGGGTGCGTTATCCGACTATGAGCCTTATGGCAAAGAACCCAGTGGTGTGTGGTTTAATCGGGTACGCAACTTTGAAGTCGGCGATTATCCCAACAATAAAACCATCAACTTCCCCATGTCATGTATGCACTGTGAAGATGCCGCGTGTGTCACGGTTTGCCCAACAGGCGCATCATACAAACGTGAAGAAGATGGCGTGGTTTTAGTCGACCAAGATAAATGTATGGGTTGTAATTATTGTTCATGGGCTTGTCCTTACGGTGCGCGTGAATTAGATAAAGTCAGCGGCACAATGAAAAAATGTACATTATGTATTGACCGCATTTATGACCAAGAACTTGAACCGATTGACCGTCAACCCTCTTGCGTCATTACTTGTCCATCTCATGCGCGTCACTTTGGTGATTTTGAAGACCCGAATTCAAACGTGAGTACATTAGTGCGGGAGCGTGGTGGTCGTACCTTAATGCCTGAATTAGGCTACAACCCAACCAATAAATATTTACCTCCTCGTGTTGCACGCCCTGTTCCGACTGATGATGTCAAAATAGACTTGGTATCTAAAGTTAAGAATTGGGTCAACAAAGCGATTAGCAAATAAGGAGCGTACTCATGCACCCCGCATTTTCAGTTATCTTTTTTACCGTCACATCAGGTTTAGGCTACGGCTTAATGACCTTGGCAATCATTGCGCAATTGACAGGTTTTGGCGGCATCAGTGAGCAAAGCGTGTTAATTGCTGGCATTGCCTCATTGATTTTTATCACTTTAGGTTTGTTAGCTTCAACATTGCATTTAGCCAATCCTAAAAATGCCATCCGCGCATTCAGCCGTTTTCGCACTTCATGGTTATCGCGTGAAGGTGTGTTTGCAGTATTGTTCTATCCGTTTGCATTGATGTTTTTATTCTGTATTTGGAAGATCAGCTCAGGCGAACATGAAATGGGTATCGGTGGTATGGTTGCTGGTGTGATTGCCGCAACTTTAGCGATGGTGACAATTTTTTCAACAGGAATGATTTACGCTTGTTTGAAAACCATTCGTCAATGGAATACTGCTTTAACGCCCGCCAATTACATGACTTTGGGCTTAATGTTAGGCGCGTTATTTTTAGCATCATTACAAGCCACGGCTCAAACTTTAAACCTTGCAATGGCATTGATCGTATTTGCTGGCGTGATGAAGTTGATGTATTACGCTTGGATTAATGAACCAACAGGCCCAAGTATTAACAGTGCCACAGGTTTTACCAATGGCAAAGTACGGATTTTAGAACCGGGACATACTGCTGATACATTCTTGACTCATGAATTTGGGCATATTGTGTTAGCTTACAAATCAAATTTTTTGCGTATGTTGGTCTTTGTTTTAGGCTTTATCGTTCCATTCATCTTAGTGATGATGGGCAAAGAAAACGTGATGTTGATTTATGCCGCAATGATTAGCGCGTATGTGGGCATTTTGATAGAACGTTGGTTGTTCTTCGCTGAAGCCCGCCACGTTGTGAATTTATACCACGGTGCGCAACGTACTTAATTTGTTAGTTTTTAGAGGCAGACAGGGAAGTTTGTCTCTTTAACTATATTGTTCCTGCTTCATCCTTATCTTTTTAAATATTTCCCAACCTTAAATTTAGCTAACTGTCTTAAGATTATTTTAGAATTAAAATAATTTTACAAAGCTACTAAACAACCACCCGCTAAAGACGGGTGGGTTAGAGGCTTGGCGGCTGAAAGCCGGGATACAGGGCGACCAAGCCCTGTTGTCATTAAAGAATTAGT